>NZ_JAVRCP020000001.1:859185-922511 GCF_034530675.2 Nostoc sp. DedVER02 | reverse complement strand
TGGTATATTTAGTCATCAAATGTTCTCCTGATTCTTTAACTATTCTGAATTCTGAATTCTGACTCCTGAATTCTTACATGAAATCTAACCAATTAACCTCATTTAGTAAGCAGAAGTAATGACAAGTCAGTTTTGGGAAAAAAGCAGAGAAATTAATACAGTTCTAACTAACTTGCTATTTAAGTCTGTACACAGACGGATACTATCTCAAGGTTGGTGGCTTTTGAAGAAGCGTCTGCTGCCATTATTATGTCTAATATCATTCGTTGCGGTATTGCAACTCAACACCTTTTCCCCTGTCCTAGCCCAACTACCTCCTCAACCTCGTCAGGAAATTCGGGGAGTGTGGCTGAGTGGTAACGACTTTAGCGTTTTTAGAAATCGCTCCAAGGTGCAAGCAGCCATGAGCCAACTGCGGCAGTTAAATTTTAATACTGTTTACCCAGTAGTGTGGAACGATGGCTATACACATTACCCTAGCGCCGTTATGCAAAAAATGGGTATTCCCTTCTTCTTCAAGGGAACAGATGGACAAGATGTGATTGCAGACATTATTAGCCAAGCCCGCAGAGAAGGGCTACTAGCAATACCTTGGTTTGAATTTGGTTTCATGGTTCCCCTAAGTTCAGAACTTGCGTCGCAGCATCCAGATTGGCTGACACAAAAGCAGGATGGAACTCAAACTTCAGTTAGTGCTGCGGGTGAAGTAGCGTGGTTAAATCCTTTTCACCCCGAAGTGCAAAAGTTTATCACCGACCTCGTGATGGAAGTTATCACTCAATATAATGCTGATGGCGTTCAATTTGATGACCACACGAGCTTGCCAGTGGATTTTGGTTACGACAAATACACAATTAGTCTATATACTCAAGAAACTGGGAATCCTCCCCCACCCAATCCCCAAGCCCAAGCCTGGAAAAAATGGCGGGCAGATAAAATCAGTGCATTCATGGTAGACCTCTACCAAACCGTAAAAGCTAGAAAACCGAACGCTATCTTCTCAGTTTCTCCTGTTGATGCTGACTACGCCTATAAAGTGCAACTGCAAGACTGGCTTAACTGGGTACGGTTGGGTATTGTCGATGAGTTAGTCATGCAGGTATACCGTAATGAATTGGGAAGTTTTATCAGTCAAATTACCCGCCCAGAAATTTTAGAAACCCAAAAAATCATCCCAACTGGTATTGGTATTTTAGCGGGGTTACGAAATCGCCCAGTTTCTCTATCACAAATCCAACCCCAGGTGCAAGCAGCACAACAGCGCGGTTTAGGTATTGGCTTCTTCTACTACGAAAGCCTTTGGGATATTGCACCTGAACCAGCAGAGCAACGCCAGTCAGTATTTGCGGCTCTTTTCCCAAACTCAGCGTTGCGCGATATCTCTCAAAATATACCCCGCCAAACAACTTTTGATACTATATCTCTACCTTTATACACAAAACCTTCTCTCGGTCAACGTGTTCGCGGTTATTTTTTGGCAGTAGCGATCGCAGGTGGTCAGCCAAAACGTATTCTATTAGATACAGGTTCAGCAGGCATAAGGGTTCCCAAAGAGTTTTTAGGTAACGCTCCCATCCAAAGAACCGGACAAAATATCAAAGAAGTATTAAGTGATGGTACTATCCTCGAGGGAGAATTAGTTTATACTAACGTCCGATTTGGTTTGCTTCCTGCCACCGAACCTCTTCCAGTACAAATTGTTACTAGTCGCCAATGTACTGCCCAAAAACCTAAATGTTCTGCAAATAACGGTGTACCATTTGCTGGTATTGTCGGTGTCAACTATTTTGAAAAATCACTTCTTTATAACCCGTTAAGAAAATTACCAGGCAATTTAAGTAACGGATTTATAGTAACTGGAAATGGTGGGACTAACAACAATGGCAGCCTAATTCTCGGTTTAACTGCTGAAAATCAAGCAGGTTTCAAAATGGCTCCTTGGAGTCAACAACCTGAAATAAATGGTGTACCCGGTAAAAGATGGGACTCTCGCCTAAGTAAAGTTTGTTTAACTATTGCTGGGAGTGCTGCTAAAAATTCTTGTAATGCCACAATGATTACTGATACTGGAACTATTAATGGTTTGACTGAATTCAAGTCAGCTTCTACAGCAGGTATCAAACCAGGAGTATTAGGTTCAGCAAATGCCGTGAAAGTAGGAATTAATGGCATTTTTGATTACAGTTTGAAACCCGCAACCCGCGACGGATTTAATCGCTGGAATCTGAGTATCTCGCCACAGTCAGAACTGCCTATATTTGTAAATACTGGAATTGCATTTTTTGATAAATACGATGTCCTCTTTGACCAAGTTAATGGAAAACAGGGTTTTCGCAGTCGGCGGTAAAACTTAACACTCCATCACAAGTTAAATTTCCCAACATCCAGAAAAAGTAAATGTAGAGCAGTAATTTAGCAGTACAAACTCTGTAGCACAAAGGACATTATGACAACTGTGTAACCTATGAACTGTAAACAAGAGGTTGATAATTAGATATACGTTCTTTAACAACAAGCCTCTCTGTATCTACGCCTCCTTTAGAAATATACTTTTTCAGCAACTTACCCACAATCGAAATACCTTGCTCAATTTCCTCTTGCGAGAGACAGAAAGTTAAACGCATCGCTGGATAACCTTGCTTATCAGGGAAAAATGCCGAACCACACGCCAGGTAAACATTTTGTGCAAAAGCTTCCTTACGAATTGTCCCAATCGGAAAATTATCTGGTAACTGTACCCAGAGAAACAATCCACCCGTGGGAACTGTCCATCGGATTTCTTCAGGAAAATAACGCTCTAAAGCTTGCAGCATAGTATTACGACTTTGCAGATTATCTGTGCGAAGTCGGCTGAGGTGACGGCGGTAATGTCCTGAAGCGAGATATTCGCTAACTATTGTTTGCGAAATACTAGATGTATGCAAGTCGTGAAGCAACTTCCGTTCAATAATTGCTTGATAATGCTTCCCTGTAACAACCATATAGCCAACTCGTAACCCAGGCATTAAAGTTTTAGAAAATGTGCTTAAATAAGTTACCAAATTATTTTTATCTAAAGCTTTAATTGGTGCTGGCACTGCATCAAAATTTATGCCTTCATAAGCATTATCTTCCAAAATAGGACATTCATATTTTTCAGCTAATGCTAATAACTGTTGACGATGATTTTGTGTTGTCGTCAATCCAGTTGGATTGTGAAAAGTACTAATCGTATAAATTAACTTCGGACGGTGGCTGTGGAGATATTGCTCTAATAAATCTAAATTCATCCCCTCCGCAGTCATGGGAATACCAATAATCTTGGCTCCTAAGTTTTCTAAAATAGAAATTGCACCATAATAAGTGGGAGCTTCCACAATTACCCAATCACCAGGTTGGACATAATAACTCATCGCTAATGACAACCCTTGCTGAGAGCCATTAGTAATAATTAAATCTTCTGGAAAAACCTCTAATCCTTGATGTACTAGCATCTGGGCAATTTGTCTGCACAGAGTTAGTTGTCCTTGAGGCATCTCGTGAGGAAAGAAAATATCAGCATCATCATGTCTGAGCGCTCGTCTAGCAATAAGATTAATATCTTTTGGTGGACGAGGATAACCGTAACCAAAATTAATCATTCCTGGCTGTGTTTGCGCTTGCACCAGTGGAGTGTACATATCATAAAAAGAACACTTTCCTGGTTTTGTAATTATGACATTTTGGGCTGGAGCAAATTTAGATTCTAGGTTGGCACTCTTGAGAGAAACGCTGCTGACAAAATATCCTGAACCCTGACGAGCAGAAACAATTCCATCTGCTTCTAAAACGTTATATGCTTCAATAACTGTGAGTTTATTAACTTGTAAACTCTCTGCCAGAGAACGGATAGAAGGGAGGCGATCGCCACTTTTGAGTGCGCCAGATTTAATTAGACGACTGATGCGATCGCGGATCTGCAAATAAATCGGTTTTGGTGATTGCCGTTCTAATAAAATGTTCATTTTGGCGCACTCGTCAATGACTAAATAATCATCAATACTGGCAATATAAACTATTTCTACCAACTTTACCTAGTACAGTTGAGAGTTTTTTGACTATACCAGTTGGAATGCAGCTTAACTGTACTAGATCAAATCTGCCAAAACTGTACCTTCTCAGTTGCCAATTATTACGTGAAAGTATAAGTAATAGTCCATTCTTTATCAGGTGCTTTCACTATGAATAAATTTAATTTTTTGTTAAATTTACAAAAATATTGGCAACATTTTGTTATCTGGATAGCAAGTGGCTCTGACCTCCAAGTATGGCAGGAATCAGATCGGCGTGGTAAAATTTCTGCTTGGCACGCCTACGATCCAATCACAGGCCGCTCTGCATGTTTTGGTTCTGAAGAAGAAATGCGAATTTGGATTGACAAATGTTACTACAGATAAAAATCCACCTGTTTTAAACGTTTAAAACCCCTACTTAACAGTAATTTATAACTTACGCGCGAGTTATAAAATAACGAACCGCAGAGGCGCAGAGAAGCCAGTGCGTTGGGCGGGTTTCCCGACTTGTAGCAACTGGCGCGACACAGAGAAATGAGAGTTTGAGAGATATTTTACCTAAGCCCTATAATTACGAATTACGAATTACGAATTACCCAAAGCCTCCTCCTCCAGGAGTCTCTATCACGAAAATGTCCCCAGGTTTCATTTCTGTTGTTGCTGTGCTGTCTAAATTCTCTTCAATTCCATTTTGACGTTGTATCCAGTTGCGTCCGATAATTCCGGCTTCCCCACCATTTAATCCAAAGGGAGGGATAACCCGATGTCCAGAGAGAATATTAGCTGTCATGGGTTCTAGAAAACGGATGCGGCGGATAACTCCATTACCACCTGAATATTTTCCTTTACCACCGCTATCAGGACGGAGGCTAAAGCTTTCTAAAAGTACAGGATAACGAGTTTCTAAAACTTCTGGATCGGTCAAACGGGAGTTAGTCATGTGAGAATGAACACCATCAGTTCCATCAAAATCAATTCCTGCTCCAGAGCCACCGCAAATGGTTTCATAATATTGATATTGCTCATTCCCAAAAGTAAAATTATTCATCGTTCCTTGAGAAGCAGCCATAACACCTAAAGCGCCATATAAAGCATCAACAATGGTTTGAGAAGTTTCTACATTACCGGCCACTACTGCTGCTGGGTAAATTGGATTTAGCATACAGCCGACTGGTATGATAATTTCTAAAGGGTTAAGACACCCAGCATTAAGTGGAATATTATCATCAACCAAAGTCCGAAAGACATATAAAACTGCGGCTTGAGTTACAGCTTTAGGAGCATTAAAGTTACTATTTAGTTGCCGAGAAGTTCCAGTAAAATCAATGGTAGCGCTGCGGCTTTCTTGATGAATTGTAACTTTTACTTTAATTGTTGCTCCATTATCCATTTCATAAATAAACGAGCCATCTTTAAGAAGATTGATAGCCTTTCTTACCGATTCCTCAGCATTAGCTTGCACAAACTTCATGTAAGCTTGAACAGTCTCAATTCCGTATTGTGAAACCATTTTATAAAGTTCTTGTCCTCCCCGTTCATTTGCGGCAATCTGTGCCTTAAAATCAGCAATATTTTGGTCAGGGTTACGGGCAGCATAAGTATGATTTAAAAGATGTTGTTTAACTGCGGTTTCTCGAAAATTTCCTTCTTCAACTAAGAGAAAATTATCAAAAAGAATTCCTTCTTCTTCTACTGTGATACTATGGGGAGGCATTGAACCGGGAGTAATTCCACCGATATCTGCTTGGTGTCCGCGAGAAGCGACAAAAAATAGGGGAGTCGGGAATGGGGAATAGGGAATAGGGAATGGAGTATTTTCACGATTTTCTAGAAAAACAGGAGTAATTGCAGTTACGTCGGGAAGGTGGGTTCCGCCGTTATAGGGATTATTAGATAAATAGACATTTCCTGGTTTTAGGGTGTCGCCTTTATCGTTAATTAAACTGCGAACACTTTCACTCATAGAACCTAAATGTACAGGAATATGGGGGGCATTTGCCACTAATAATCCCGATGAGTCAAAAATAGCACAGGAGAAATCTAGCCTTTCTTTAATATTCACAGATGTGGCTGTGTTCTGTAACACAATTCCCATTTGTTCAGCGATAAATTGATAGAGATTCTTGAAGATTTCTAAACGGACTGGATCTGGTTGAGATGTTGTGTACATTTTTTCTTATTTGTTTAACTTTGATAAATATTAGATAGATTTTATCTATAGTCTGTTGATAGACTTTGTAAAATTAGATGATTGCGTTCAGTTAATCTGGCATTCCAGCTAGGTTCAACTACAATTGTGCTAATTTTTTCAACAACGATCGCAGGCCCATTAATACTATCTTCTGGTTGTAAATCTTCCCGTCGGTAAACAGGGGTTTCATGCCATCTATCATTACTAAATATTCTTACTATTTCAACAGATATAGGAGTTTCATCTAAAGGGCGACTCCGAATAATTAAGGGTTCTTCAGGAGTATCCATTTTCTGAATTACTTCTACTGAGACTGATTCGACAATTAAAATTTTTTCTAATTGTATAAAACCATAACGGGATTTATGTTCATTTTCAAATTCTTGTCGCATAACTCCCACATCATCGGCAAAGCTAACGGTCAATGTAGAGTTAGTTCCTTCATATTTCAAGTTAACTTTTTTGACTATTTTTACTTCACTATGTAATTCATCTATTTCATTTATACCTTGAGTTTCTAAATCTTCCATTAACTGGTGTAATTTAGGAATTAATACTTGGGTTAAAGGCTGTTCCACTCCTCCTTCTCTAATGGCTCTAACATCAGCTAATCCCATTCCATAAGCGGAGAGAACACCAGCATAAGGGTGAAGAAATATTTTTTTCATTCCCAAGGTATCGGCAATTAAACAAGCAACTTGTCCGCCTGCGCCGCCAAAACAACAAAGTACATATTGACTGACATCATAACCCCGTTGCAGACTAATTTTTTTAATTGCGTTCGCCATGTTTTCTACTGCGATCGCAATAAATCCAGCCGCTACCTGTTCGGGAGTACAATTATTGAATGTCGCGGCTTGAATATCTTGGGCTAATTGGCTAAATTGTTGAATGACAGTATCTTTATCTAAAGGTAAATTACCATCAATTCCAAAAACCGATGGAAAATATTGTGGGTGAATTTTACCTAACATCACATTGGCATCAGTAACCGCTAATGGCCCACCACGTCGATAACAAGCAGGCCCAGGATTTGAGCCAGCAGATTGAGGCCCGACACGATAACTAGAACCATCAAAAAAGAGAATTGAACCGCCTCCAGCCGCAATGGTATTAATTGCTAATACGGGAACTCGCATCCGCGCCCCAGCAATTTCTGAATCTAGTTGTCGTTCATACTCTCCTTTAAAGTGGGCAATATCTGTACTTGTCCCTCCCATATCGAAGGTGATAACTGATTCAAAACCTGCTCTTTTACTAGTTTGAACTGCGCCGACAATACCACCAGCCGGGCCACTTAAAATACTATCTTTGCCTTGAAATTGTTGGGCTGCAACTAAACCGCCGTCAGATTTCATAAACATTAATTTTACTCCAGGTAGCTGACTCGCTACTTGGTTGACATAGCGACGGAGAATCGGAGTTAAATAAGCATCGACTACTGTTGTATCTCCCCGACTAACTAATTTCATTAACGGACTAACTTGATGAGATACAGATATTTGTGTAAAGCCAATTTCTTGGGCAATTTTAGTTATTTGCTTTTCGTGATTATGATAGCGATCGCTGTGCATAAAAACAATAGCACAACTCCGAATTCCTGTGTTGTACACTTCTTCTAAGTCATTCCTAGCTTGTTGAATATTTACAGCTATTAATTCATTTCCATGAGCATCATAACGTTCGTCAATCTCAATAACCTGCTCATAAAGCATGGTTGGTAAAACAATATGACGAGCAAAGATGTTAGGACGGTTTTGATAGCCAATTCTTAGCGCATCTTTAAACCCTTTAGTGATGAGAAGAACAACGCGATCGCCTTTCCTTTCTAATAGTGCATTTGTTGCTACTGTTGTCCCCATTTTTACTACTTCTATAGCTTCAGTAGGAATGGGTTGATTGCCGGAAATACCCATAATATCCTGTATACCTTGAATCGCTGTATCTTGATATTGTTCGGGATTTTCTGAAAGCAGTTTGTAGACTATAATCCATTGCTTTTTAGGTAGAGCCACAATTAAAAAACGTTCAGGATGTTTTGATAGTCTGTCTATAATTGCCTGATTATCAGTAACGGCAACAATATCTGTGAATGTACCACCGCGATCGGCAAAAACTTTTAACATAATTCTGTTTCCTCAACGCTATATCATTTTCTACAGCCTCTTCTAAAGCATCGATCGCATTTGCTAGAAGATTCATAAATATCTGATTCAGTTGTCCAGCATAACATTCGACTAATGGCAAATCGCCGTACTCTTTGATAACCTGAATTGTCAGAGAGTTAGATTTAGCCTTGAAGCGATGTTCCAGAATCATTAATGTATTATCTATACCCTCATGGATATTCACAGCTTTCATATCTGTTTCATCTAACCGGGAAAAGTTTCGCAGAGATAAAACAATTTCTGTGATTCTTTAAACACTGACTGTCATAGAAGTTAGCAAGTTAGGCAAGTCTGCTATCAGAAAACTCAAGTCGATCGCTTGTATTTCTTCTTTAATTTAAGTTACTGGATTAGGATAGTTTTTCTGGTATAATTCCAGTAGTTTTAGTAAATCTTCAATATACTGATTGGCATAAGTGATATTGCCATAGATAAAGTTGAGTAGCATTCCGAAAATCACCGCAGGTATCCAAACAAAAATAGCTTGGGAACCAAGGGCAGCGTGAATTGCTGGAACCAATGCTACCCAGGAAATATGAGCCGTTAAACCGAAGCCCCAACTTTCAACAGCACTCAGGCTTCTAGTCCAGCGAGGGTAAGAAGATTGGCCCAAAGTAGAATGAGCGGGATGGGGCATGATTGGCAGTGCTGGATGGGATACTGTAATTAAGCTTATTAGCTAGAGTTTCCATCTTCTAAATGTTCTGAACAGAGACTTTTTGCTCAGAACCATAACATATTCACAACGCCAGCATTTATTTAGCTATCTTTACTCCCACTCCATACTTTCAGGAAGCTTCTTATTGAGAAAGCGATCCATACACCGCTCTGCTAAAGCCGCGATGGTTAGGGATGGGTTAGTGCAGGCAGTCGAACCAGGAATCAAAGAACCATCAACAACAAATAAGTTAGAATAGCCGTGGACTTTACCGTAAGTGTTGCATACAGCACCCATCGTTGCACCACCAAGAGGATGCGCTGTAGCACTAAAGTCAAACGGTGCGCCAAAAGTAGTACCATTAGCTTGATTTAGTCGTTGGTAAGTATACTGATTAGCTTGGGTAATTTTCTGATTATTGGCTGAGTCTTTCGGCCAGAACAGATTAGCTGATTGCGTAGAAGTATTGTAAGTCAGATAGCCCTCTGGTTTGGCGATCGCTAGGCTAACAGGAGCTAACACCCCTTGCGGAACTATCGGAAAAGGAAGTTGCTCGCTCACCACTGGAGCAATTGGATTATCAAAGTCTTCAATTACTACCGATGCTGGCCCGCCTAGTGTGGCATTAGTTTGACCAGAGGTAACGATCGCACTCACCGCATCACCGTTAGTTCCCCACAATTTTCCAACTTGATTGTTCAGGCGGCGCAATGTGCCATTATTTTTGGCACGTAAAAGCAATTCAGTAGTGCCAATGGAACCGGCTGCTAAAAATAGATAGCGACAGATAAAGGATTTTTTAGACAGTACAACTCCCCGCTCATCGATTTGATTGCAGGTAACTCGGTAACGCCCAGCATGGTATTCTTCGATCGTGTCTACTACATGTAGGGGTCGAATTTCCACCTTTTTAGTAGCTTCTGCCATGCTGAGATAATTTCGATCTAAGCTGTTTTTCGCACCACTGTTAAGCCCATAGTAAACTTGACCTGCGATCGCCGAAGGAACCTTCTTACCCGCAATTTCTTGGCGAACGATATCCCAATCAACAGCGACATCAAGCTTTTTAGCTTTTAAACCAGCTTTAGCTGCTTGCTCTAATAAAATGCGACTGGCCAAATAGTAGTCTGTCTGTAAAATATCATCCGGTATGGGAGATGGTTTGAGGATGGAACGCACTCTTGGATAGTAAACTTTATCCAGTTCCTCATATTTGATGCTGCGTGGAAAAACTTGATAAAAAAGTTCTTTAGTTGGCTGATAACTGGCAGCATTGTAGACTAGCGAACCGCCTCCCACTCCTGCCCCACGATAAGCAATAATCCCATCGCCTACCTTAACATCAAGGACACCAGTATAAATATCAATTGGAACTTGATTGAATATAACTGTAGTCGGACTTAACCAAGTAGACCGACCATCTGGATTTTGATATGTGGAGAAAGTATTACCTGCGTCGGTTATCGGCCATCGTCGTCCCCGCTCCAATACTATGGTTTGAATTCCAGCTTCACCAAGGCGCAATGCTGCAACTGCTCCACCAAAACCGCTACCAATCACCAGCGCTTCTACACATTCTTCACCACGATAGGTTGCAGAAGCAATGTTAGGCACAGCTATACTTGCGGTTGCTGCCAGTGTTGCCTGAATAAATTGACGACGTTTAATTACGCCTGACATAGTTGATTTCCTGTACGAGTTGATTATGCACTGACATGTTGACATACCAGTTGAAATAACTAGCTGTAATTAATGTCTTTAAGGATTTACTGAAGTAACTTGAAAATCTCGACCACCTGGTTATGGCAACTTCTGTTACATTGGTTGCACAATCCCAAAAATATCAGTATCAAAAATAGTTGATCTGCCAAATTGCCAAAAATTTGTTTTTGTGTATTTGAAACTTCCAAATAAACAAATATTCAACTACTGATTGCAGGATAGATGTCTCGCCTGTAACACTTCACGGTATTCTTGATCAAGCGTCAGCGAACTTTAAAAAGTATGGGTGGCAAACTAATTGTATTTGAAGGGGTGGAAGGCTGCGGCAAAACCAGCCAAATGCAACTTTGTTCTCAGTGGTTGGAAAGTCTGGGTGTTTCTGTAATGGTAACTCGTGAACCAGGGGGAACAGAGTTAGGCTTACATCTTCGCCGCTTGCTACTAGAGAAGGCAGAGGATAAGCCAGTTGCTGAAGTGACAGAACTTTTATTGTATGCTGCTGACCGATCGCAACACGTTGAACAAGAACTTAAACCAAATCTGGCAGCAGGGAAATATATTTTATGCGATCGCTACACTGACTCTACCATTGCCTACCAAGGATATGGTCGCGGTTTGAATATGAGTTTAATCAATCAGCTTAACAATATTGCTACTGCTGGTTTAGAGAGTGACTTAACTATTTGGTTAGATGTCGATGTCGAAGTTGGACTTTCCCGCAAACGGGGAGATGGAATCGGATTAGATCGTATTGAACAAGAAGCGATCGCTTTTCATCGGCGCGTTCAGCAAGGATACGCAGAGTTAGCAGCATCCAATCCCTCAAGAATTGTGCGGGTAGATGGCAGTTTGAGTAAAGAAGCTGTACAACAAGTAATTCAAGAAATTTTGCGCGTACATCTGCACTTGGCGAAGTAGGCAGAAATAAACTTTCACTACTTGCCTTTTTTCTCATCCAGTGCTTTCTGAATAGCTTCTCTACAGAATTCAGGAGGGTCGTCTTGTTGCTGCACTTCCTCTTTCATTGTCTTAGTGATGCGTAAATTTAATCTTTCGGTTAATGGTTCTTCTCTGTCTGTAGTGAACGGTTTTAGATTCTCTGGCTTGCCCTTATTCTTGGTCATTTGTATAGAAATATAAATAATAGCGTTTTCCACATGCCTACCAGTGGAAAATGTTTAGTTGGTGGATGTTCACCCTGGTAAAGTTTGCATCCACCGATACCACTTTTACAAATGGGTAATTCTATTTTATGTTCACAAGGTCAGAACTCGAAATCAAAACCACTGCTGAGTTAAGAGACTTATGCAGGCGTTACGGATTAAAACCTACCGGGAATGGAGGGTATAAGACTAGTTGGATTGTCACGTTGATGGCATTCCCACAGATAGCACTCTCTCAATTAAGGCAAGGACGAGGGTTAAAATCACCAGGCTTCAGTGTTATTCAATTTCTCGAAGGGGTCGTAGATGAGATGAACTCCCCCACTGATGAACAAGCAGCACTAATTCGGATAACTTTAGAGCGCAAGGCTATGACCTACCCTGACCGATATGACCAAGAGAGTTTACTAAACTTGCACAAAGCTAAAATGCACCTTGAGATGGCTATCGGGCTGCTAAATCAGTAAATCAGTTGACGAACCGAAAGTACTTAGTCCCTAGCAACCTAAAGCTGGGGACTTTTTGCGATGTGCTACTTATTCATTGATTGAAATTCCAAAAGCTACACAACTTGTTCAGACTAGTAGTTCGCCAAGGAAACTTGGCGGGGTAAAGGGGAAGGGGGAAGGTGGGGCCCCCTCTGGGGATAAGGGGCGGGGGGAAAGGGTTTAAATCCCTTACCCTTTTCCCTTTCCCCTTTTCCCAGTCCTCACTTAGCATTTTTGGGTTGGCAGACTACTAGCTAGGAGTATGGATGATACCATGTTCGGGGAACTAATGGCGATCGCAGCCACTGCAAAAAATTATTGATTGACTATGCCAAAGATTCAGATTAACGGGATTGATTTGTTCTACGACATTAAGGGAACGGGTGAGCCTTTGCTATTAATAGCTGGCTTCCTTTGCGATCATGCCTATTGGTCACTGCTGATGCCATCGTTAGTTTCGCAATATCAAGTGATTCGCTTAGACAACCGAGGTATGGGGCGAAGTTCTGCCCCCGAAACCCCCTATAATTTGAAACAGATGGCTAATGACGTTGCGGCATTGCTCGATCATCTTGCGATCGATAAAGTGCATCTAGCAGGTCATTCAATGGGTGGTCAGATAGCGCAAGAGTTAGTGTTAGCACATCCTGAAAAGGTACAAAGTCTGATGCTACTTTCATCCTTGGCAAAGGGCGATCAATTATTTAACAGTATCATTGAGACTTGGGGCGATCTCTGCGGTAATATAGACTTGAAACTTTATGAAAAAGTCGTCTTACCCTGGATATTTACAGATACTTTCTACGCGATTCCTGGAATGATTGAAGGACTAATCGAATTTGCAATCAGATATCCTTTCCCGCCAGCAACTCATTCACTCCATCATCATAGTCGAGCCATGCTTGATTTTGATACAACAGACCGCCTCCAACAAATTCATTGTCCTACCCTAGTTTTAGTTGGGAAACAAGACATTCTTACCCCGCTAAAGTTTTCCCAGCAACTTGCTCAAGGCATTCCTAACGCTGAACTTGTAGTCCTCGACCGTGGTGGTCATGGCTTCTTAATTGAGTCGCCGGATATTGTGATTTCAGCTATACTTAACTTCCTGCGAAAATTGAAGCCAGCTTATACCGTTTCTTCGTGAAGCTGCGCTAAATCTCTTAATTTCTTATTTCTTCTCTTCGAGACGCTACGCGAAGGCGTACTTGGCGGTCTTGGCGGTTCGTTCTTTATTTCTTGCACTATTAGGCGCATCTTCATACAGAATTTGTATTACACTATGTAATCAATCAAACTGCCTCTCTAAAAGTCGATGATTCTTACCCATTTTTTATTACGAATTACGAATTACGAATTTAAATATTCAGCGACTTTCTAATTTAGCAACTCGCGCCTCTAATTTATTGACTTGTTGCTTCAATTCAACCACCAAAGTTGCCAACCGATCAAACATCGGATCTTGCTGTGATAAATTCCCTCTGGAACCACTTGACTGTCGTGGGGTAAGTGTTGTTCTTCGGGATGGAGACTGGCGACTTCGACCGAGTTGAGACTCTATCTGGTTTAATCGTGACTCGACACGATTCAAGTCCGCTTCCAGATTGTAGATGCGGGAGTTCACTTGCTGCGATGAAGCAGTATTTCCCAATAACCCACCCCAGATAATTGTTGCTAAAATCCCGGCAAATACTAGCACTTGGATTTTTTTCATAACAGTCTATTTAGACAGTATCTGTTAGTCTGGCTACAGAGTATAAGTCTATAGCCACTTCACTTATTTATCCTTTATCAAATTAGAAAATAGCTTCTGCCAATCGATATAGTTAACAGTATTATCTGCCTGTTTTACCTCAAAGGTGACATTACAAGCTTTTGCTAATTTTAACGCTTGCACACAAAGTTCTGCCACATCCTCACGGCTGACTTTGCCCTTAATATTATCACCTTGCTCGAATATTAATTCCTTGCCACCTGATTCTTCAGTTAAAGCACAAGGTCTAATAATCGTATAAGGAATTCCGCTTTCTCTTAAACTATCTTCTCCCTTCAACTTCCAAGTTAAAATTCCTCCCAATTGGTCATTTAATTTCACTGCTGGCGGTTCTTCATCTAAATTAATACCAGGGCGGCCGGGACGAGTCACGCCTGCTGAACTGACTAAAATAAATTGTGGTAAACTTGTCCCACCATAAGCTTTAATTGATTCCAACTCCAAAGTAAAACCACCGGGAGAAAATTTGGGATTCAAAGCCCCATCGTGTTCAAATTTGCTCAACATCAGTTGGAATGAACAAATTCTATTCTGCTCAAGTGGCGGCGCATCTTTGACAATTTTTGCCCGAAAGACGGGAATCAAATCTACAAAGGGAATATGAACATCGATCCAGGTATTAGCTACGGTATCGAAAGAATAGTTATATCCAATACCATCCCATTTTGTATCTGTCCGTAGGAATATTTTATAACGTTGACCGTCACCTTTGAGGCGCAATTTCACACCTTCATGACCGGATAAGTTGAAGGGTGGATCAAAATTTTTAGTTCTTACAGAAGCAAATCCGCCAGAGTTAGCGGTGGACACATTACCAGCAAACAAAGCTGTATTTTCTATTAATTGGATATTACTAGCACTCACGCCACCCATCACCACATCATCCAGTGCCCCCCAGTTATCTTTTAATTCTGCTGATGGCTTTGTGAAATCAAATATTAGTTTTTCGTTTGCTTGGGGTAAATATTTTGCAGCCGCTTGGACTAAATTTTTAACACCTTGATATTCGACATTTTCTGGAGTGTCGCCAACAATTTCTGGTTGGTAAAATTTAACACCTTGATAATATTTGGCTCTATCTGCTGTGTCTCCTTCAACTGGTTGCACGCGCACTGCTGTGCAACAAACTACAGCTTGAATATCAGCCATAACTAAAGGAGTTAAAGTTTCTGGTTGAGTGATATCCGCAACTACTAAATCTATATCATTACCAAGAATTGACCTAGCTTTGTCAATATCTCGAACTAGGGCGCGAACTTTATAACCCTGTTGGAGCGATCGCTGCACTACTCGTTTACCTACACCACCTGTTGCACCTGCTACTAATATTACACCCACGTTTTTCCCTCCATTGGGTCTATTTTGATTATCCTTGGGACGACCTTGGATTAACTGCTGTACCCAGTTAAGGAAAGGAATTACCTCAAAGTAAGTCAGGGTTTCGATAAACCTGCCTAAATCCCATTGAGAACGATTTTTGTCAGTCATATTTGCGTCCTCATAACTTTCTTTAGTCTAGCCCAATGAGCTAGTTATGTTGTCTTTAAGGCAGTATTGTAGCGTGTGTTAGAACGGAGTTCGTAACGCACTATTATCAGAGGTTTGATGGGTTTGCTTTGCTGTGGGCAAATCCCATACTGTGATAGTTTTATCCCGACTAGCACAAACCAAAGTTTGTCCGTCCAAGCTAATTGCAAGACAATAAATCTGGATCGAATTGAGAAAATGCGATCGCTCCGCGTGTAAGTAGCCATACAAGGTTGGCTCGGTTTTTTCCTGATTGTGCGTAAATTATGTTAAATCTTATTGACTTAAAATAGTACATTTGTTTTGATGTATTAGCGAAAACTCTTACGTATTTATTTGTACTAGTACAACACGGCGTAAATAAACCACCCATTCAAAATCAATGAAACGCTTACGCTGTATTAATTTTGAATTCCGCCTTGCGGTACTAGTGCCAGTGTTAATTGCCGTTGGCTAGAATTTGGTACAACATGATTAAAACCCTAAAAAATTAAAAGACTCTAACTATGGCTGAGTATCAAAAAATTGAGTATCGCATTGGTAAAGATGGGAAAATTACTGAAACAGTAATCAATGCTTCTGGTTCGAGTTGCACAAGTACAACATCGGGAATTGAAAAAGCTTTAGGAGAAGTTGAAAATCAAGAATTATTGCCTGAGTATTATGAAGGCGGTGAGGGCGAGACAGTGGAACAAAATCAGTCTCTCAAACAAATCTAAGAGCGATGCAGATAGGAATGTTTTCTCTTTTAAGCCTTTTGACAATGGCAATAGGGATTTGGACTCTGTTGTTGATTATTCCAGCAATTAGCACTGCGATCGCAACTCAAGCAGACTTGAAAACTAACAAGTTAGAATTGGCGCGATGTCTAACGACAAGCCGCTTCGCGTCTACGCAAATTGAATTGCTAAAAGATGAATTACAAACAACTCATCAAAAATACTTAGAGTTAGAGCAAAAGTTACACCAGCTTGTTTTGGAAAAAGCAGCACTGCATCAGGAAGGCTTGCGACTGCATGAGGAATTGCAGCAGCAACGTCTTGAACTGACAGATGAAATACGTTCTTCGACATTTGAGCAATTGCAGACATTGTTAACAAACTATCCCAGCATCCCTCAAATGGTGCGCGTTAAACCAGAATTGCCTGCGAAAAATCTGCTTTCAATGTTTACCTCTTTAGATAACCTCCTTTATAAATGGGGTTACGAACAGATAGGCAAACCTTGGGAACAAGTACCTTACAATCCGCAAATTCATCAACCAGACACAGCAGATATTGCTGAAGATGAATTAGTTTACATCCGATTTGTCGGTTATCAGCATCAAGGAAAAATTCTTGTCCCTGCGAAAGTTAGTCGCACTTTGCCCGGAGGAGGGAGATGAGGGGGACAAGGGGTACAAGGGAGACAAGGGGATGAAAAAAGAAAGTGTTTTCCCAATGCCCAATGCCCCATGCCCAATGCCCAATGACAAATGACAAATGACAAATGACTACAGTAATAATTGATTTTGGTACGAGCAACACTGTTGTTTGTACTACTGATTTGATTACGCAAAAACCACGGACGTTGAGATTTGATTCGATGTCGCGCCGCTTTGAGGTTGGGACAGAACAAGTTAGCGTTGTACCCAGTTTAGTATTTGTGGAAGGGCGCGATCGCATTTCTTTTGGTGAATCTGTACGCGCTAAACGCTTAGGGTTTGCCCAGCCTGAACGTTGTTTTCGCGCTTTCAAACGCGATTTGGCAGCAGATTTT
Organism: Nostoc sp. DedVER02; assembly: GCF_034530675.2. Taxonomy (NCBI): domain Bacteria; kingdom Bacillati; phylum Cyanobacteriota; class Cyanophyceae; order Nostocales; family Nostocaceae; genus Nostoc; species Nostoc sp. DedVER02. The sequence continues at coordinate 905,031 of NZ_JAVRCP020000001.1, read as the reverse complement.
GTCCCACCTCCCCGACAGTTGGATGGTAATAGTTACAGCGCTGAGGTGGTTTCGGAACTGTTTCTTAAGGAAATTTGGCAACAGGTTGAACAGCAATTACAACCCAGTAGCGTTATTTTCACAGTTCCCGTGGGTGCATTTGAGCGATATCTTGACTGGTTTCGCAACTTGGGCGACAAGTTAAATATTCCCGCAGTGCAAATTGTCGATGAATCTACCGCAGCAGCCCTTGGTTATGCTGTCAAGCATCCTGGTGCTGTAGTTCTGGTAGTTGATTTTGGCGGCGGTACTCTAGATTTAAGTTTAGTACGAACTGTCAGCGCTGAATCTGAACAGCAAGTAGTACGTGCCGAAGTTATCGCCAAATCTGATGCTTTTATTGGCGGCGTAGATATTGATACATGGATTGTCGAACATTATTTGCAAAAAATCGGTTCCTCCCGCGCTGAAGTTGGAGAAATCGGTTTTATGAATCTGCTGGAAGTTGCAGAAAGGGTAAAAATTCAACTTTCGATAATAGATGAAGCGAAAGAAGCTTGGTTTGATGATGAAAATTTTATGTCCCATGAATTGCAATTGCATCGGGACGAATTAGGCGAAATTTTAGAAAATCAACAATTATTAGAACAGCTAAGACAAACGCTAGATGAAATATTAGCGATCGCACTTGCTAAAGGTATCAGCAAATCTACAATTGAACAGGTTTTATTAGTGGGTGGTACTTGTCAAATTCCCGCCGTACAACAACTAGTAATTTCCTATTTTGGACGACAAAAGGTAAAGTTAGACAAACCCTTTGAAGCTGTGGCACATGGCGCATTAGCTTTAAGTGAAATGGCAGCAGTTGATGATTACCTGCGCCACAGTTATGCGATTCGTCTTTGGGAACCTCACAGCAAAACTTATTCTTATTTAACTTTGATTGAAAAAGGGGCAAAGTATCCAGGGGCGCGTTCTGAAGCTTTAACTTTACAAGTCGCCACCGAAGGACAGCGAGAAATTCGCCTTGATATTGGGGAAGTAGCAGAAGTTTCCCAAGCGGAAGTTTATTACGATACTCAAGGAAGGATGACGAGCAGCCAGTTAGTAAAACAAGATAGTTATCGCTCTTTGGAAACTCATCATCAACAAGTATGTGTCGCTCATATCGAACCGCCTGGACAAACAGGAATAGACCGAATACAGGCACAATTTGAAGTGAACGAACAACGGGTATTAGTAGTGACAGTAAAGGATTTATTGACGGGGAAGATATTAGTTGAGAGGGGTGCGATCGCTAAACTCAAATAATCTTACCTTGGCGCTCTTGGCGGTTCGTTTAAAAAATATGGGAATACTACTAATAGTAGACTGGTAAAAATGCAATGGCAGAGAATCAGAATCAACCTAAAGAATATGATGCTGTACTTGGTGGACAAATACCGCCACCTGTTAATGGTTTAGTTTTGGGTGGATTAGAAGGAGCTAAACTTCGTTTAAATAGTAATAATATAAAAGTCAAAATTGCAACTTTAAAAGAATTAATCAGCTATAAAGAGATAGGGTTAGATTTATTGCTAGATTTGTTTCAAAATGAGAAATCAGAAGAAGTCAAAAAATCAGCTTATTTGTTATTGCGTTATCGAACAGAAGCGAAAGTAAAAAATATTTTGCAAAACTATGACCATTGGCAACTGTTTGATGATATCGGTACGTTAGAAGGAGAATCACACTTAGCTCATTGTATGGTTATTAGCCCTGATAGTCAAACTCTTTTTACTGGAGGTCATAACGATACAATAAAAGCTTGGGACTTAAATCTAGGTAAACTAAAGTATACTCAATTAGTCAAGTCTGGTTCTATTATTTCCCTAGATATTAGCCTTGATGGAAAAACTTTAGTTGATGGAAGTAGATTTGTCAAAATAAAAGTTTGGGAAGTCAAGTCAGATAAGATTAAACGCAGACAGTTTCTTAAAAATCAAGGTGGAGTCAGCATAATTTTTGTTGCTTTAAGTGCTGATGGAGAAACTCTATTTAGTGGAACACTATATCATAGCACTAAGATATGGAATTTAAAGACCGGAAGCTGCGGAGGTTTTGAAGGAGATACATGGGCGGCACGATCTTATGCGATTAGTCAAAATAAACAAACTATTGTGACGGGCAAGCATATCATTAATCTTTGGGATGTAGAGACAAGAAGACTAAAAAAGACTTTACAATCTCGTTCGGAAGTTGACAGAATTGCTATTAGTCCTAATGAAAAAAATATTATCGGTGCTTTCATAGATAAAACTATCAAAATATGGAATGTAGATACAGGAAATATTGTACATACCCTCACAGGGCATTTAGACTACATTACATCTTTAGCTATCAGTTCCGATGGAAAAAACTTAGTTAGCGCCAGTCGTGACCAAACTATCAAAATATGGGATTTAAATACTGGGACTCTAAAAAAAACGCTTTATGGAGATTCAGGATGTGTTAACTGTATAGCCATTAGTCCTGATGGACAATTTATTACAAGTGGTAGTAATGATGGAACTATCAATATTTGGGGTGTACCATAAAGTAAAAAATAGATGCGATCGCACTTATATTATTGAAAATAATTACCCCAAATAAAGCGTATTTATCAAATTAGGTGATTATAGCGATCGCACTCAATAATTCCATCATATAAATAAAAAGTAAAAACACGATGTCAAAAAATTCCAATCGCCCAACAGTTTATGATGCTGTCCTTGGTGGTCAAGAAAAAGCGCCTCCTGGTGCTGTAGTTTTAGGAGGACTAGAAGGTGTTAAAAGACGGTTGGCAAATGCGGTAGTTGAACAAAGAATCGCTGCACTAGAAGAAGCACTCAAGTATGGCGAAGCAGGTTTGGAATTGGTAATCTGGGCGTTAGACGATAAATTATGGAAAGTACGCCAAGCAGCTTATTCACTACTAGCTTCTCGACCAGAACCTATAGTACAAGAAATACTTCAGGAGTATAGTCATAAAATCGACAGATATGATGCTTTCGTGGCGATGGCGCGTGCTGGCGGAGTGTCCGATGTCGATACGCTGATGGATAATCTAGAATATGACCGCAATAGCGCCACCTACAAGTTAGTTGACTTTACACTGGGCTTAGTTGATACTTCTCAAGGTCAAGACCGAATTCGACATTATCTTTTCAATGGCACCCAGCTACAACGTAATTATGCAGCACTTTACTTTAAGCGAAAAGGTGCAAAAGATATTTTAATTGAAGCAGTGCAGCAGGGCTGTATTGACAGAGTGCAAGCATTTTCTAAATAAAACAGCAATGTCAGAAAATCCCAATCAACCAAGAGAATATGATGCAGTACTTGGCGGACAAGTACCACCTCCAAAAGATGGTGTGGTTTTAGGAGGTATTGAAGGTGTTAAACGACGGTTGATCGGCGCTACATCCCTAGAACAACAAATTGTCGCCGTTGAAGAAGCCCTAAAGTATGGCCAAGCTGGTACAAAATTGGTGTTTCAGATTGTAAATACTGAATCGGAAAAGTTGGAATTTACAGTATCGTCACTGCTGGGAGAACAAGCATTAGCAAAAGTACAGTCCCATCTATACAGTGATATACCATTAATCTCTGCGGTTGATGTAAACTACAGTCGTTTGCAAAATTTGCTCGCTTCCGGAAAGTGGAAAGATGCAGACCAAGAGACTGCTAGTATAATGCTGCACGTATGCGATCGCCAACCACAAGGATTTTTAAACCCATCAGACGTTGAAAAATTCCCTTGTGAAGATTTAAACACGATTGAAACTCTCTGGCAAAAATATAGTAATGGACGCTTTGGCTTTGTTGTACAGACGCATATCTGGCAAATGGTTGGCTGTACATCCAATCCTGACTGGGAAGCCTGGTGTCGCTTTGGTAAAGGTGTGGGATGGTTTTCTCAAGGTGCTTGGCGGTATTGGAATGACTTGACATTCGATTTGAGTGCTAACGTAGGACACCTACCCCGTGGCGGTGCATTTATAGGTTGGGGGTTAGGTGACTTTTGGACAGGTTGCAGCACCCTGTCTGCGCTTGCAGAGAAATTAGCAAACTGCAAAATAGCCTAAATTTGGGAACACTGGTATTAGCCACAGGTAAAAAGCGATGCCCGATAATCCCAAGCAACCCGGAGAATATGATGCTGTGCTTGGCGGAAAAAATCCTCCGCCAGTCGATGGTGTAGTTTTAGGCGGATTGGAAGGCGCAAAACAACGTTTCGCTAGCAGTGATGAAAATTACCGCTTTTTAGCGCTTTCGCAACTCATTAACTATAGACAGGAAGGCTGGGATTTAATAATTCAGGCTTTAAAAGACCCATCAAAAAGGGTACAGCTAGCAGCATATAAATTATTGCGGGATATCTCAGAATTAAAAGTAAAACAGGCAATATTAGAATTTAATCCCTATCGTTTTTTTGAGTGTGTTTATACAATTGAGCTTAATAGGAATGATGCTGCGATCGCCATTCATCCCGACGGCAAAACCCTAGTATGTTGCGATGCTGGCGGTAGTTCTTTTGAAGAACCTCAAAGAGATGGCAGTATCGTTGGTGGGACTTATATAGACTTTAAAAAGTGGGATTTGAAGACAGGAAAAAGTCTTCGCACCATCACTAAAATATTTGGCACGAGAATAAAAGACCATCCAAAACATTTAACTTTCAGTTCCGATGCTCAAACTTTAGCAATAGGTGGTTCTCAGCATGACAGTACTATTAGAACTGAAATCTGGAATTTCAATACCGAGAAATTAAGTCATGTTATTAGCGGACAACCATTATGGGAGTCTAGACTCCGAAGGAGTAATACTCTTACAGCTATTGCTCTCAGTTCTGATGGTAAAATCTTAGCTAGCGGTAATGAAGCTGGTCATATTCTCGTCTGGGATTTAGAAACAAAACAAAATATTTATACTATCAAAGGACAACACTCAACAAATATCACTTCTCTTGCCATCGATGTAGATGCAAGAATGTTAGCAAGCGCTAGTTTAGATAAGACTGTTAAACTATGGAATCTAAGAAGGGGAAGTGAGATTTATACTTTAGTAGAGCGTAAGTCTATAAATATTGATTCTTGTACCATATCCCTAGCAATTAGTCCTAATGGACGAAAGTTAATCACTGGCGATAATAATTTGCCAACACGTATTAGAATATGGGATTTTTTAACTGGTAATGAAGTTCATACTTTATTTCCTAAAAGTGGTAAATTGAGCCTTTTAACTTTCAGTGCAGATGGAAAAATCTTTGTTAGTTGTGGCGGTGATATTAATATCTGGAATTTACAGACAAAAGAATTACTGGCTAAACTTCCTGATGCCACAAGTGTTGCTATTAGCCCAGATGGACAGACTATTGTCAGTTACATTGGGAAATTAATTCGAGTATGGCGAGTTCCGTAGAATCAAGGATAGGTGCGATTTCAAATAAGTGCGATCGCATTTCCTTAATTTACAAGAGGCTAAATATTTAGGCTGGGAAAGATGCCCAGCCCAGGCACTTATTTACACCCAACGTCCTACAACTACTCGCACAGTTCCATCTGCTAAAACTTCTTCATCCTCGACATTAAAGCCTTGTTCTTGCACTGTTGCCATTAAGGTTTTATGAGCATATTTTTGGCTGATGGAGTTAACAAACTGCTGTTGATTAATTTTTGCTCCCCAAAAGTCTGCAACTATTTCGTAATTTTCACCACTGCGGCGAAAACCTAAATCATAACCATTGTTCTGGCGAATCACATACTCGGCTTGAGTCGTATCGCCTCGATATCCGCGTACATTCGTGTTGCATTCAACTTGATAGTTTAATTCTTGCAAAACTTGATGCAGAATTTCACCGTGTTTGATTTGGACTTTGATAGTTGTGAAATGAGACATAATACCAATTTTTGATTTGAGATTTTGGATTAAAAAACGAATCAGAAACCTTTGCGCGAACTATTCCTATTTTAACCAATTATGAGGGGTGAAGTCCCCTACTTTAAAAAGCAGCAAGTTTTGTTTTGTGGCGGCATCTAAATCCCCGTTGCAAAACTAAATTACGAATTACGAATTACGAATTATTTTAATCGACTTCTAAAGGGCCTATTCCTTGTTCGGTTGAGTATTGTTTTAATTCTTCTACTAACAGCACATCATTGGAGGCGGTTCTTGCACCGGCTTGTGCTGCCCATTGCTTTAATGCTTCAATTTGTTCAGATGCGATCGCAGCTAGTGGCACTGTCTGCGCTACAGCCTGTAAAATATCTTCTGTATTAAAGTCTCGGCGCTGTCCCTCAATTCTTGTGGAAAATGCTTGGTGCATGGCATCAACGATTACCTGCTCAATTTCCGCACCGCTAAAATTGAGACTCTGTTTAGCTAACAAAGCTAAGTTAAATTCTCGCAGCCGATTCGGGCGTAACCGTTGCAAATGAACCTTAAAAATCTCTTGGCGTTCGGTTTCTGTAGGTAAATTCAAAAAGAAAATTTCATCAAATCTTCCTTTTCGCAACAACTCGGCTGGTAATATTTTGACATTATTTGCGGTGGCGACAATAAACACACTCGCGGTTTTCTCCTGCATCCAGGTAATCAAACTGCCGAACACCCGGCGCGATGTCCCCGAATCCCCATCAATGGTACTGGTAATATTGCCAAAGGCTTTATCGATTTCATCAATCCACAAAACGCACGGTGCCATTGCTTCAGTTAGCTGAATCATTTGGCGCACCCGACTTTCGCTTTCGCCGACAATCCCACCAAATAAACGCCCAGAATCTAATCTTAATAAAGGTAAGCGCCATTCATGGGCAATTGTCTTGGCTGAGAGGGATTTACCTGTCCCCTGAATACCCACAAGTAACATTCCTTTGGGGTTAGGAATACCGTAGCGTCTGGCTTCTTCGGTAAAAGCATCTTGGCGCATTAGTACCCATTGTTTGAGTTGATCTAATCCACCAACTCGTTTGAGTGATTCTTGAGGTGTGAAAAATTCTAAAATCCCAGTTTGGCGGATTGCTTGCTTTTTCTCTTCTAATACGCCGTCAATGTCAGACTCATTTACCTGCTGTTTGGCAGCTAAAGCTTTTGCCAACACTCTGGAAATCCGGGTGCGGCTTAAACCTTGACAGGCTTTAACTAACTGTTCTCGCGCCAAGCCAGAAACATTTAACTTATCTGGTACTACTAACTGTTGGATTAAATTATCTATTTCGCTAACGCTAGGTAAGGGAAAATCGACTACTGTCACTTCTTGCAGTAACTCGTCGGGAAGTTCTAAAGTATGGCTGGTGGTAACGATAATTTTACGCGATCGCTTTAACTCCCGCGTCAAGTTTCGCAACTCCCGCACAATTGGGGCATTCTTCTCAATAGTCGGATTTTTCACAAATGGGTGCAAATCCCGCAGTACAAACATTGCAGGTGTTTGGGCATCAGCTTTACCAATTCGCCCTAATGCAGCCATCACCGAACCTTTATCTGCACCATTGTCACTCCAACCCCGCACAATATCCCAAAATAAAAGCTGTCGTTTTGGTTGAGAACGCAATGCAACTTGCTGCAACACTTCTTCCACAGGTTCTTCTTCAACGGAAATCACATACAGTAAGGGATACCGTGCCCGAATCATCAAATCAAGTTGTTCTACTAAAGAGGCGTATTGCCGGTTCTCGCTGCTATGAGTTGCGTTTTCTTTTCCATGTCGATCAAAATTGCTCATAAATAGACTATTACAAATTAGTAATTAGTTAGTCTTAATTAATACTCTAATTTCTTAGATAATATACTAGTATAAATTTATCAGAAAAATATAAGGGCTTCCAGTAATCAAAGTCTGTACCAGGGTAAAAAGGCTAGCGATCGCTCACTGTATCATACTTGCATATTTACTAGAACTTCCCATAACAGCACAGATGGTAACTGAACTTATGGCGCTCTAATATTATGTCCGCATAATTAGTTATGATTTTCGCGTAGAAGAACCCCACCCCCAACCCCCTCTCCGCAAGCGATGAGCTTGCTCAGATGTACTTTGTATGATTAGGAAAGGCTATATAGTATTATAACAATTTTGATTAACCCAATTATCAGGAATTCTTTCTAAAATACCAGAACCAAAGACCTTATTCATTTCTAAATATTCCAGATGAACGTAACCAATATGACAGTGACAAGTTTGGTTGCTACAAGGTTGTTCAAACAAAGCTGCTTCCCAGTCAGAATCATAAATATTACCAATCGGTTCTTTAATAAAATGACAGCGGCGGATTGTACCGTCACCATCAACAGAAATCACTGATTTTCCAGCCCGACAAGAATGCCCAAAGCTAGGATAATGTTGAGTATTTAATTCATATAATGGGTCAATAGATTGAAAAAATTCTCGATTTTCTGGTGATAAATTAGGAAGTTCAGCCTTGACAGCATTAATCCATAAATAAACGTGGTTTGGTAACTCTTGACGTAAAGCTGCTATTTCCGCTTGAAACTTGGGAAAACCGACAACTCCAACGCTGAATTTGACATTTTTGTTGTCTAAATTGAGGCATTTTTTTAAGAAGCGATCGCGTGACACCCATTCGGAATGAAAAGTTGCCCAAAGCGCTAATTTCTCTTTATTACATTCCTCTACCCAATCTAGCTGACAAGAAAGATTAGTTTGAATTGCTGCTTTATTAACATTGGCCAACTGCGTTAATTTTATCAGTGCTTGCTGATACCAAGAATGAATTAAAGCTTCTCCCCAAGGAGTAAAAAGAATTGAAAATTGATGTTGGGTATGTTGGGAAATAAAATTGACAAATCGTTCTAAAGATTGTTTATCGATTGCTAATTCGGCGGCTGTTTGTTGGCGTTTAGCAAAGGGGCAATATTCACAGCCGTAGTTACAACTGATTAAAGAACCGCGATAGAGGATGATAAGGTGCATAGTAATTGAATATCCAAATTAATTTTTGTAAGTTTGATTATTCAGAAACAGAACAATAGCGATCGCCTGGCTCCTTTTCTGTATCTGCGATAACTTCTACATCTAACAGTTTCAACCTTTCAACCATTTCTTCAGTTAAACAGCTATTTGAAATATTAAGAATATCTAGCTGATTCACAGCAGGACAATTTAGCAAAACTTCAGCACCTTCATTTCCTAAATCTCCTAATGAAAGGTCTAAAACTTTGATTTTATTAATAATAGGAGAGTTAACGATAGCAGCAGCAATATTATTAGCATATTCACTATTACGCAGCCCCAGGTAAGTCAATTTGGGGAATAAATCACCTGATAAAATTGGCATTAAATCATCAATAGAAGAATTCCCACCATATTCATCAGTACCTAGCCATAATTCTAAATGCTCTAATGCTGGTAGTTCGAGAGAGAGAATTTGAGCAATTTTGTCACGCCCTAATCCTCCAGTTTCCACAATTAGCACTTTCAAATGTTCGTGACGTAAAGAAATAAATTTTTCCCAAGCCCCACTATATGTATGACGTTCGTCTCCACCACGAACTAGCAACATTTCTAGATTAGGAAACGCTTTTAAGATAAGACTAATATCCTGAATAGCTGTCCAAGATATCTGGTAATCTATGTCATAAGGCCCATAAAAAAGTGCTTTAATATTTTTTATAATCTCTGGCGATAAAATACGCCATAAATAATAGTAACCTCTAAATATCAAAGCTTCTACTTTATTGACTTTTGGTTCTCTTAAAAAGGTAGTAATATGATCGTCATCTATAACATAAGCTTTTTCAGCAGGATTTTGTAGACCTATGTTAGGGTCATAGCTTTCAACTTCCCGATAGTAGAATTCTGTGAAAGTATTATAGATATATCCCTCAATTAAGGTTTCATCTATTCGCTCAAATAAATCCCAATATTTATATTCTTGCAATACTTGTTTAACTTGAGGTTCAATGCGGTAGCATAATAAATTATAGGCTGCTTGACGGACTTTTCTTGAAGAATCTTGCAATGACTTAATTACCAAATTTAAACCTTCTGCTTGATAATTCAATGCATCTTGAACAGCCGCTACACGTATCTCAACATCAGGATTTACTAAACGTTTTCTAACACCTTCGATACCACCTAAAACAGCACCTCTTACTGGTGGCGGTGCTTCTCCTCCGAGTACTGCATCAAATTCTCCGGGTTGATTTTGATTGTTTGTCATATTTTCTCCAACGGTAGATGTCATGTAAATATCCGTAGAAACGTGATTAATTGCCTTTCTATAAATCTTTTTTAAACCTCACTATTTCAACTCATAATCCTGCATTAATTCCTGAACTTTCTCAGAAAATAACCACGCGCCAATAGTGTCAGAACGCTCAATACCAAATTCAGTTAACTGTAAAATATCCTCATCTTTTATCGCTAAATTCAAAGCAATCAGTTCTGAAAATTCTGGAAAATCAGCGTATACTTCACTACCAAATTGCTGACGGTAACTAGCACAATTCAATCCTTCGTCGGAAAGCAAAGATAACAAAATATACCGCCGACGTTGTTCTTCAGCATTGAGTTGAAAACCATAGTGCGCGTAGTCAAATGACTCATCTGCTGTTTGAATATATGCTTGTAAAATCTCGCTGATTCCCTTTGCTCCCACTGCATATTCGTTGGAGTAGTGCAAAGTATTAGTGTAGGAACGTGCGCCACAACCTAAACCAATCATCCCGTCGGCTTGACAGCAGTAGATGGGAGAGCGAGAAAGATTGCTACCTTGTCCCTCTTCCAAGCGTCGAAACATCCGCATGGAAACCTGCGTATATCCTTCTGACAATAATACCGATCGCCCTTCCCGATAACAAGCTAAACGAATATCGTCCCATTCTCGATCTGTGCGTCCCAAACCTGTGAGCGATCGCACGTACAATGGATATAGATAAATTTCTTCTGGTTGAAAGCGCAAAGTAGCTTGTATTGATTGCAACCAAGTATTTACAGTTTGTCCGGGTAAACCGTAAATCAAATCAATATTCAAAGTAGGAAATCCAATGTCTTTGATCCTTGTCAGCGTTGTTTCTACCTGAGTAGTAGATTGACGGCGCTGGGTGGCTAAAACTTCCGAATCGATGAAGCTTTGGACACCAATACTAACACGATCGACGGCGTGCGATCGCAACAGCTTTAACTTATCCTCAGTTGCGGTTTCTGGCGAAACTTCCACAGAAATGGGAATTTCCTGTAACTTTGCACCCATCGTATTTTTAGCAATATTGAGAATAGTTTCGAGATGCTGAATCGGTAATTGGGTGGGAGTTCCGCCACCAATAGCGAACCTAGCAAATGATGCATCAACCAACACCGCCTTCATCCGTTGCGCCTGTCGGTGTAATGTGCGGATATATTGACTCATAAAATCTTCATTGTGGCTGACTGTGGTAAACAGGTTGCAGAACCCACAACGCATTTCACAAAACGGTATATGTATGTAGAGAAATAGCGCTTGTCTATCTTGCTGCGCCCAAAGTTCTGGGAGATACACAGGTGGAGTGAGAGGACGATAAGCTGTTTTGTGGGGGTAAGAATAGACGTATGCTTGATAAGGAGACTGGGCAATTTTGGATTTAAGATTTTGAATTGTCAGCATAAAATTTAAAATAATTTAGAACTCTGCGTCTCTGCGTGAGTTTTCATAAAATAAACTCTGCATAGGGAACAGTCTAAACCACAGGATGGCTGAGTCGATGTCCAGTGTAACCATTCTCACCATAAGTTGTCCCGTGGTCAGAACACAGAATGCAAAAAGTAGAATGCCTTTGTCGTATAATATTCCAGAGTTTAGCTAATTGGCGATCGACATATTGCAAAGCTGCGGCGTGAGATTCAATGGTATCGATTTTATCTTTTGTATCGGGAAGATAGAAATAATTTGGTTGATGCAAAGCAGAAATATTTATAAATAAAAATATGCGTTGATTCTTTGGCGTTTTTTCTAAAATTTGTCGCGCCAGATTTACCTGATTTTCTGTAGATTCGGGATTAGTAACACCTAATTCTGAACTCCAATAACTTTCAGCAAACATTGAGGGAATTACATTACCTAAAGGGTTGCGTTTGTTGAAAAAACCAACTCCACCAATGCAAACTGTATGATATCCCTTTGCAGCTAATCCATGAACAATATTTGAGCTATCTAATACACAAGTTATATCAGTTGTAGTGGTACTTCCTTCAAATCCCAAAGCAAAAGGGCGGGGGTGAATTCCAGGCATTACAGGTGTGGGTAAAAAGCCTGCGAAAAATGCATGATGAGAAGCATAAGTGAAATTTCCGGGTGAATGACGTTCTTCCCAACCTGTGTTAGGGAGTACTTTTACTAAGTTTGGAGTGCGTTTTTGTGCGAGTAAATCTTTGGCTACGTCGTAACGTAATGTATCTATGGTGATAAATAAGATATCATGAGTTCCGACGATTTCATTCATATTAAACATAGGAGTAAAAATTATATTTGATAACTTTTAGCCACATAGATATTAGGTTCACGCAGAGGCTGAAAGACTAGCGAGAAACTTATCTGCTCATAAAAATATTTATTCTCTCTGTGTTCTCTGTGTCTATGTGGTTCATTCCAAAATCGCTTTAACTTCACTCATATAAGTATCCATTCCATTCCATAAAATACCAGGTAATAAATCACCAAAAGCATTAATCTCTAAAATCGCATGAGTTTTCCAATCGGGTAAAATCAGTAAATCAACTCCACAATATAAACTATTAGGAAATAACCCTGCTGCTTGTTCACAAGTTCGCTTCATTATCTCCCAATTTCCTACACCAACTTTTGCTAAAAATTCCTCAGTATTTCCCCGTTCATTCCCCAAATGCAAATTTGTCATCGGACTTTTACCAAGGCGAACAACGATATGCTGTGCTTCACCATTGATAACCACCACACGCACATCAAAACCACATTCTTGTAAATGTGCTTTGGGTAGCCATTCTTCAACTTGTACGCCTTCTGCTGTCAAGATGTTGATAATATCGGCGATTTCTTCGCGGTGAGTATAGTGCCTAATTTTCCGGGAGTTATAAAGCAGAGTTTGCCCATTTTCTCGCACTCGTTCAACAGTGGTAATGGCTGATTCAAAACGCGAATTTGCTCGGTAAGCAACAACTCCAGAAGCGGCGGAACCGTGGGAAAGTTTGACGAATACTCGTTCTATTCCCTGCATTTGCATTTGTTCGCGTAAATGATCGTAATTGTAAATTTTACCAAGCGATCGCGGAATGGGGATATTATGACGGCTGAATCTTTCGTGACAAGCTGGTTTGTCAAACATCACAGCGATATCTAGGGGATGGTTCATAAACTCGCCATTTGTGAGAAGGGGAGTAAGCTGTGTTTCCCATTTTTGCAACAGATACCGCCAGCCTAAATACCACTGTCGCGGATAGAGGATGAGTCCTTTATCAAATTCTAATTTTGTCGCGGCTTCTGCACTGATATGTTGATGACTGGAAGTAGAAAAAATTTCCCTACTCCCTTCTGCAATGATGGCTTTATCAACATCAAAGTTTTTTTCTGGAGAGTCGAAGCGGATAATAGTGTTGGGTGTGTTGAATTGTTCGAGAGTTTGTTTTCCTGCTATTAAGTCGGCGTAATCTACTACGGTGGCTGGTGGTAAGTTGAAATGGGCGATCGCTTCTTGGAAGAAACTGACACGGCGGTTTTCGGGGTTGGCGATGAGGATAAAATTAAAGTTTTTCATTCGTATAACGAAGAGTAGCGAGAAGCACTACATCCGTCATATATCTTTTCTTGAGAATGAGCAATCAATAAACAATCAATTAGGGATGATTCTTTAATCTCCTGAATAAATTCTTCTGATACATAATTGTGAGCGATATTGAGAGTATGTAAATTAATAATTGCTTGAGATTCAATTAAAGCGTTCAAACCTGTGTCAGTCAAGTTTCCCATTGATAAATCAAGTACTTCAAGATTCGCAATAATGGGAGATTCAGCCATGAAGGAAGATTGTGCGATCGCATCGGCTATTGCATCAGCATAATCGCTATGTAAACCTAAATAGCTTAAGTTCGGAAATGATTCACTAAAAAGAATTGGTTTGATGCTGTCAATAATCTCATTACAACCATGTTCATCAGGTTTACCCATCGATAATTTAAAATCCTCTAATGCAGGTAAATTGAGTGAGCAAAGGCGGTAAATTGCTACATTACTGATATGTGTTGTTTCAACAATTAAAGTTTTTAAATTATTATGTTGTAGTTTTTCACATTCCAGTTCATTACAAAAACCATAAAGCTGTAGTACTTCTAGGCTAGGATAAGCTGTCAATATTAAAGTTATGTCTCCTAAATCTATATAATCTTTTTCGTATCTATGCTCCCAATACTTCCCTAGAAATAAAGCCTTAAGATTAGTTAATTGATGACGCGCTTCAAACAAAAGCTCAACATAAATATCAAATTGTTCTCTAACTTTAACTTTGTAAAGATAGTCACATTCAGTTAAATGACAAATTAATGCTTTAATTTGATTAACTTGTGGGTCTTGCAATAGTAACTTCAATTGTTCAATATTTACTATATAGGCTGTTTTAGATGGATTGGTGATACCAGTATCAGGATTAAACTTTTCAGATTTCCAATCTTCTAAAGTTATAAAAAATAACCCAGGTTCACATCCTAAAAGTGCTTGCTTGCCTTTTCCTTCTGTTTCTTGCAATAGTTCAACTACAATTTTATGAATTTTATGTGAGGAATATTGCAAGGCATCAATCAGCAAATCTAAACCTGCATCTCCATAATTTAATGCATCAGCAAGTGCAGCAACCTGTACTTCAGAAATTCCACTTTCTAACCGATTCTTAACTCCTGCAATCCCTCCTAATACCACACGACTATCAGGTGCATCTCCCCCAACTACTGCATCAAATTCTCCGGGTTGATTTAGATTATTCATAGTTAAAAGTGAATTCATTAAGAGAAAGTTTTTTAACCTGATAGGCGCGTTTTGCTCGTGTAGCGGAGACTTTCACCCGCCTATCTAATACTAAATTTCACTCTGCAACGGAACAATAGCGACCGTGGATGTAGCTATCTTCATCTTCTTCCTTCTGATTACTTGCTAACACATGCACATCTAAGCTAGAAAATTTTTCAATTATTTCCTGAGATAAAAAGTTTTCTGAAACATTGAGAATATCCAGATAATTTATCGCCGGACAATTTAGTAATTCTTCCGCACCTGCATCACTTAGTGTTCCCATTGAAAGATCAAGTACGCTAATAGAATCAAGAGTTGCAGAACCTACAATAGCATTGACAATTTCATCGCTAAATTGGCTATTGCGTAATCCTAAATAATTTAAGTTTGGAAATTTCTCTTCAATAATAATTGGATTTAAATCTTCAATCCAACAGTTTCCACCGTAATCTTCACTGCCAAACCATAATTCCAAATGTTCCAATGCTGGCAGATTCATCTGACAAATTTGGGCAACAGTATCTCGGCTTAAACCCCCAGTTTCAACAATCAAGGCTTTGAGGTGATTATGTCGTATCGGCGGACTAAATTGTAAACGATCGCCTCCACGAACTTGCAAAATTTCCAGTTTAGGATAAGCTTGTAAAATGGGACTTATATCACTTTGTTGAATCCAAGAAATTTCGCATTCATCACCAATAATATCGCCAATGAAAACAGCTTTAAGATTAGTTAAATATTGTTTCGCCTCAACTAAAGCTTCGATAATGCCGCTTGAATTACTTTCATGTGCTTCTTCCTCCCACAAACCAAACACTAAAGCTTCCAATTTATCGACGTTGGGTTCTTGTAAAAGTCTACTAAATTTACTTGGCAAATCGTCCTCATTTTCATAAGGACAGTATCTCAAGGCGTAAGCTTTGTTAAGAGGTTCGGTAATACTTGTATTTGCATCGAACTCTACAACTTGTCGATTAGCAAATTGAGTAACGTTATAACCTTGATACTGGTTAAATCTCTCTTCCAAATACCAAGGTTTATATGTTTGCAAAGCTTGTTTAACTTGCGGTTCCATTTTTTGCCGCAACAATCGATAAGCAAAACGCTGTACTAATCTTGATTTATCTTGCAATGCTTGAATTAATAAATCCAACCCAGCATCACCATATTTCAAGGCTTCGCTAAGTGCAGCAACCCGCACCTCAGTAACAGGATTTGATAAATAACGTTTAACTCCCTCAATTCCTCCTAAAACAACTCCATCCACAGGAGGCGGAGATTGTCCTCCCAACACTGCATCATAATCTCTGGGTTGATTTTGGTTATCTGTCATGGTGTTTTACCTTCTGATTCTTTATTAGAATTCCCAAAAATGCGAAATACGCAACATCAATTTCTCAAGCAAAAGTAGGAGCGACGTAGACGAACTAAGGAATGAAGATGTTTTCTATAGAAAGGCTTTTGGGATTTCATGCGACGCTGAACGGCCCGTCGTAGATATCGCTCAAGCACGTTACAATAAAGGACTAATTGTTACTAATTAAACGGTAATTTACTTATGAGCAAACTTGAAGACATTCAAGCTGAGTATGAAAAATTCCCTGAAGAATTTGAGAGTGTAATTATTAGCACTGTGAGCGCTCAGGCAATACCCAATGCTAGCTATGCTCCTTTTGTAATAGATGATTCCAAAAATATCTATATTTACGTAAGTGGTCTTTCAACTCATACCAAAAATCTCTATGCTAATCCTCATGTAAGTGTCTTGTTTATTGAGGATGAAGCCAAGAGTAATCTAATTTTTGCCCGTCGTCGTTTGAGTTTTGATTGTACTGCAACTTTGATAGAGCGTGAAACCGACAAGTGGAATCAAATTGTTGAGCAATTTCAAGGGCGGTTTGGTCAAATTATTGAGGTTTTGCGCGGCTTGTCTGACTTTCGGATTTTCCAGCTAACTCCTAATGAAGGTCGTTTTGTAGTTGGTTTTGGGGGAGCATATCACATTAGTGGCGATAATCTCCATCAACTTGTTCAGATTGCAGGAGATGCTGACAAGAAGTAAGGATGAATTATTCTGGTAATTTTGGTAAGCGTTCAGGGAATACAAAGAACACAAAAAACAACCCCCAAATTAAGCAATAAATGCTTAAGGCTACAAACAGAAAAAATTTCAATAGTAGCAACGAACTGTGGTACTTAATTAATATTCAGTATTTTTCAGGTGAAAAGCCATTGAAAAACCTGCTAATCTTTTGAAAAAACTAGCAGGTATGGCTTATCATCAATCGGAGCGGCGGGATTCGAACCCACGACCTCCACTACCCCAAAGTGGCGCGCTACCAAGCTGCGCTACGCCCCGGTCAGAATTACTATTATATAGCAAAACTTTAATATAATCAAGAGGCAAATTTAAAAAACCTTAAGCATTCCAGCAGCTTGCAGTAAATCTGGAACAGCAGAAGCATCCCATTGACCCTCTACACATCGCCCTGTATTCAATATGAAACGGAGACTGAAGTCATGAGGATAACCTTCCACCTCCATCCATAATAAATTGCTTTCGGCTTCACAAGCAATTTTTTCCTCTTCCATTAATTCAGTTGCGAGTTGCTTCATGGTGTCTGCTAACTGTGCAAGCAGACGACAAAAATCATTCAACTCGGCTTCAGTTAACTCAATTGCCCAATTATCTGTACCGACTAAACCTTGAAATTCAGTTGCACCCGGATTCCAGCCAATACGCCAACCAGATCCGGTTTTTATAACACGTTCCATAACTTCTAATCCCACTATCTCAGTAGTTCAGCACCTCCTCGTTGGGGCGACTGTGGGGTAGTTGATGTACTAGGAGTAGGTGCAGTGTTAGGGTTGGGGGATAGGGTATTTTGGGAAGTAGGATTAAATATATTTACTAAGACTTGTACCAGAGCATCTCTCTGACTGCGAGTGAGACGTGCGATCGCAGCTTTATCACCATCAATAGGATTCTTCCGTAGTAAATCATTCCCCGGATAGGTAGTATCATACATAATTTCATTCGCACCCAGGTAATCAGCTAAAGTCAGCTTCCAATCCAAACGATAAATTGGGGCACGCCCTTTGGTATAAACGTGATATCTAATTAAACGATTTGCGAGGGTGTTATTTTCGTCAACTTTCCCTTTTTCTTTACTGATATACTTGTTTTCCCGTGGGAAATCCGGCAATTGCTGATAAACTAGCTGCCAAACATCGCCAGGAGTGATTCTCTGAGCATAAGCAGGTTGAATACTAAATAAATTTCTATCTAGTGATTTATCTGCCCCTAAACCCAAAACAATTAGACTCATTACCATTAAGGCAAGTAGTAATGATGTTAGCGGATAGCTATGATTTAGGCTGTGCAAAGTTACAAGTTTTGAGAGGATTGATCTAGGTAAAATTTTTCTCTTGCTCATAGAACGATATTTTGAAATGAGAGTGCTATCAAACTGTATTTTTATTCAGCCGGGGCTAAAGGCCCCGCTAACGCTAACAGCACTCTCAACTCAGTAGTGTTTTTATAGTTCGCCAATAATCTCTGGCTGAGTCAATTCATCGGACATTTCAATAATTGCCCTTAGCACAGGCTTCATCATCGCATCTTCGTTATTTTCAAAGTCTTCATAACGCCGACGTTTAGCACGATTTGCCACCTGAACTGTAATGCGGTAACGATTTGAGGCTGCACTAATCAGATCCTCAGCACGATGCATAATCTGAGACTGAGTTGTCTCGAACTTAGAACGCTTTAGCATAATTCAGTGGTTCTTGGGGTCATTCCCCAGTGTAGCAGTACTGATAAATCTGCTGCTTTTTATTTAATCGCCACTAACCCCTCTGTTGATAGAGGCTAAGAGTCTTCTAGTCAATTTATAAGTTACTTATAATACTACCTGACATATACCTTATGGCTGACCTTGTGGAAACTGCTATCAGCGCAGGAAACTTCAATACTCTGGTAAAGGCTGCTAAGGCTGCAAATCTTCTAGATATTCTTAAGAGTCCTGGTTCTTTCACAGTATTTGCACCAACTGACGAAGCCTTTGCCAATTTGCCAGAAGGAACTTTAGATTCCCTACTAAAAGATATCCCTAAGCTTCAGAAGGTTGTGGCATATCATGTTGCTAGTGGGGATGTTAGGTCTGATGATTTGGTACAGATTAATGAGGCAGAAACCCTTGAAGGGTCAATTGTAGCCATTGAATCTGCCGATAGCAAAATTAAGGTGAATAACGCCAATGTCCTCAAAACAGACATTTTGGCAGACAATGGCGTGATCCATGTTATTGATGCGGTGTTGATGCCCGCAATGGTAGCAGGAAGTTAAGGATAGGAGAGTAGGTTAGGGCTGACGCGAACAATAGCCGAAAACAAAGATTTTCTTGCTTGTTGGGGCAATTCATAAAATTGTCCCAAAAAAATACTGTTTTGCGTAAGTCCTAGTCTTATATGTGAGAAGTTGCAGTCAGTGTTTCCCCTTTATTACCTGCCATTCTCTGTGCCTCTTTCCTACTCCTGTCAGCATCTCAGGGACTTGCAGAAAATAAATTATCCCAAATTATTTGCATATTTTGTAGGGGCGCAAAGCCTTGCACTCTCACAAGGGGATATTTTTTAACTGGAAATTCCTCATGTCTCTTAACCAATAGTGATTTTTAAGAGACACTAGCCCTAAAAAATACAAGTAATTATTTTTTCTACATAAAACTTAATATTTCTCGATTTTAGCTAAATATCCTCTCAGCCATTGCTCTGGGAGGGTTTATGTTATTGTTTTAAAAATCTAATCGATAATCGATGCTTGATTATTATTAACAAAACCTATGAATAGCCTCTACCTTTTGGTAGATTTAACACCAAGAATAATTTTTTTATACAATACGTAGATTATACGGACAATGCCCCAGGTAGTTTTAGTTAACCCACAAATTCCTCCTAATACAGGTAATATTGCCCGAACTTGTGCAGCAACAGGTACGGAGTTGCATTTGGTAGGGCCTTTGGGGTTTGAAATTAGCGATCGCTACCTCAAAAGAGCCGGATTGGACTACTGGCCTTACGTCAAGCTCTATTATCATGAATCCCTAGAAGCCTTTAAAATCGTACATCAAGAGCGTGGTGGCAGATGCTTGGGTTATACCGTTCGTGGAAATTTTAGTTATGTCAGCTTTCAATATCAAGCCGATGATTGGCTACTTTTTGGTAGTGAAACTACGGGCTTGTCACCAACAATTTTGTCAGATTGCGATGCTACTCTGTATATTCCCATGAGCCAACCAGGAGTTCGCAGCTTGAATCTGTCAGTAAGTGTGGCAATTGGCTTATTTGAAACCCGTCGTCAGTTAGGCTATCTACAATAGTTGTTTACCTTCACAAGCCTAAGTATATTTACTTGCGATATCCACAAACATCTATCTAAACTGTAGAATTGTGGCAACAAAAATTTTTCTGTCCCGACAAAATATGTAAAAGAATATACCGGAAATTGACTTTATTCGCTAATTGTAGTGGAAGATACTTACAAAGAGAGGAAGGTTATTATAAGAAATTTATATATAAAACTTGAGATAATGCCAAATTTGAATGATAGATTTTGATGAATTAGAAGCATTTTCAACAAGGAACAAAAACGCTAAAGTCCAGTCATATACTGAGTTTTAAGTGTTTTAAATCGAGAGACGCTTGAAAGTAGCTAAAAAGTAGCCAATAGTTAATACGGTTGTTTTTTAGGGAATAATCAACGTAAAGTCTCGTGTTGAGAAGACTGATGGGGTAGAAATATCTTGAAGATATCTACAGCAGGGGGCATCACTTTTCCAGAAGTCGCAGCAATTGAATTCTCGGCAGCGACTATGGACTTGGCAAATAATTTGTCTAGTCCCCGCAATTGACGCAAGACAAGCGCGGATAATGGTAAAAAGTAAAACGTACTAAGTGGTGTTAGGAGTGGTTCGGACAAGTAGACACAGCAAACTTTAAGTTTTGCTAATCCATGTAAACTTGTCTAAATCAGAGAAGCGGGTTAATCTTGCGTAAGCATCTCTGGTGAATGTGATCTCGATCAATCATTTGTTGCGATCTAAATCATTGATTTAGTATCCAACTGAAAATATCGAGGTCAGTTAAGCGCTAGTGATCATAGGAGGTCGTCTTTGAAACGAGCATTAAAAAAGAGAGTAAAAGCTGTGTTGAACAATAACCCCAACAGCGATGATGCCCCGGTAGAACTGCTAAATGTGATGAATCCAAAGGTTAACCGCCGGGTGCGGACAAAAGCCGCCATGATTGGCTTGGCAATCTCTATGGGAGCAACCAGCCTTTTGGTGACTCGGCAAAGCGATCAAGCCCAAGCAGCAGTGCCAGTAGGCAGCCAAAAGGCAACTTCTACTATTCCTGCTGTTCCTGACACTGAGGTGAAATTCGCCTCCACAAAGCTGGAGTCCAAAGCAGTCTCATCAGCGAGCGTGCCGGAAAATCCTGTCATCGTGGAACCAATGGCAGTATCACAAGTGCCTGGGCTTGAAGCTAAATGGCAAGTCGCGGCAAATGGAATGTCTTTGCAACTTCCGGCATCAGAAACATTTTCCCCAGCAACAGCGAGTTATAAAAATTCCACCAACCCGAAGCCCCAAGTAGCACAGGGATTGAACAACAAATTAGCTGAGACTAGTTTCCCAACAGTCAATAATTTGTCTGACTATAGTGCAGATGGTGTTGGTAGTACAAATGTTTTATTGAATGCCCAGCCCCAAACAGTGGCAACGTCTGGTGCAGTCAACAGTGAAGTAAATGCACAACTGAAGGCGCAGCAAGAGTTTGCACTGAATCGCTTACAAGAAAAATCTAATCGGTTAAGAAAAAGTCTGGCACAGTTGCAGTCTGGGGAGACTGAGAACTTATCACAAGCTGATATTGGTTTAGCACAGCCAACAATTGAAGTTGAGAAAACTGCATTAGCCCAGCCGATTACTTCTGACGATGCAAGCAAAGCGAACTTGATATCGAAGTTAAAACAGAAGACACAAGCTAGTGCAATTGTACCAGTACCAGCAACACCAACAGTTATTGCGTCCTCGGCTCGAACCACTTACGAAGTTAAGCCTGGGGATACATTAGCAGCGATCGCCAGCAGATACAATACTTCAGTATCAGAACTAGTTAAGGCAAATAGGCTCAACAATCCCAATGAACTGAAAATTAGTCAACAACTAATTATTCCTGGTGGTCAAGTTGAGGTCACTGTAGCGAGTCAACCCACTGTAGCGAGTCAACCTACTTTTGTAGAATCCAGCAAAACTCCAAAAGTAGCTACCTCTCCTATGAACATTGGTAGTGCCAACTCATATCTACCTACTCCCCAATCATCTTCTATTGCTGATAACAGCAGTGTTGCCGTCCCAGTCCCAACACCGAGAATTGCGAACAAAGAGATTCAGGCAAATAGTAGCACCGAGTTAGAAGTAGCTCCTACCACTGCCAGGTCTTATGGTGTCGGTGGCGACATTCCAGTGCCACAAGCTTTTGCCCAGATGCAACAGCCTAAAACACCAGTAAATAGGATAGCAAGGGAAAACAACAACGACCGTTTGCGGGGCTTACAAGCGGAAATTCAGAAATTACAGCAGAAATATCGCGCTCAACAGTCTGGTAATTTAGTTGTGCCAGCAGCTAGCGAAGCTAATAATGCTGCAATGCTCACTTCTGTTTCTACGTCTAATAATTTCCCAGTACCTAACTCTGTGGCTCGTCCAAATAGTGTAGCGATACCAATTCCAGTTCCTACACCTATTAGAGCTACCTATAGCGCTCAACCAATTAAGACCCAATTCCGTACAACTGTACGCCCTAGCGAAGCAGTAAACCCAGAGTTCTTGCCCAATC
The DNA here is from genome assembly GCF_034530675.2 of Nostoc sp. DedVER02. NCBI lineage: Bacteria > Bacillati > Cyanobacteriota > Cyanophyceae > Nostocales > Nostocaceae > Nostoc > Nostoc sp. DedVER02. Next base: position 882,160 of record NZ_JAVRCP020000001.1, on the reverse strand, counting down.
TTGGTTCTGCTAGCCAGTGGACTCCTGCTCGTACTCAATCTGCGACAAGAGTTGCAACCCCTTCTGGAAGAGTAAATGCCTCTGACTCCTTAGGGAAGATGCGGGGAACCACAGTTACTCCACAGATAGTACCGCCTTTGGCAGCAGTGGATCAATATCTGCCTAGACCTATTGACGAACTGACACCTCCTCCATCTTCCTCAACCGTAGCTTACACATGGCCAGCAAAAGGTACTCTTACCTCTGGTTATGGCTGGCGCTGGGGTAGAATGCACAAAGGAATTGACGTTGCTAACTCCACTGGTACACCAGTTGTCGCCTCAGCTGAGGGTACGATCGAAAAAGCAGGCTGGAACAATGGTGGTTACGGCAACTTAGTCGAAATCCGCCATCCTGATGGCAGCACAACTCGTTATGCTCATAACAGCAAGATTTTAGTGCAACCTGGTCAGCAGGTACATCAAGGAGAAACAATTGCTTTAATGGGTAGCACAGGTCACAGTACTGGCCCACACACCCACTTTGAAATCCATCCATCAGGCAAGGGTGCTGTTAACCCAATTGCTATGTTACCGGATCGCATCTAATTTCTTGCCTTTCTGTAACTAAATCATTGTCTTGTTTTGCTGAGGGAGTTTACCTCCCTCATTTGCTTTTTATCAAGAATGAAAGCTACAAAAAAATTGCAAAAGGGGCTATCCTTAAGCAAATTTGTATGCTACATTAATAGATGATTTGAAGAAATATGGCTCAGTAGCTCAGTTGGTTAGAGCACGGGACTCATAAGCCTGGGGTCGTTGGTTCAACTCCGACCTGAGCCACTTTAAAAAAACGATTTGGTAAGGGTTTCAGCTTCTGTACATTTGTGGTCATGGAAGCTAAATCTTTGTTTTAACTCTCCTTTGACTATCCAATTACTATCCAAAATAGTCATTGGATTACCATTAAGGTTGGTATTGAAGTATCTAAAGGTTATCTTAGATTAAGATTTCCTAGACCTTTATTTAATGGCAATCAGAAATGCTTATCTCTGAATTTGGTTGACACTCCAGAGAACAGAGTGGCTGCTGAGATTCAGGCACGACGAATAGAGTTAGCTATCCTAGCTGGCTATTTCGACCCTACCCTTGCCATATACAAAGCTGACCACACCGCTACCCCTAAGAAACAAAAGGTATACAGCCTACTTGAGTTATGGGAAAAGTATACTCAGTTTAAAAGTGGTCAAGTACAGGAATCAACTCTTGTCCGTGACTACTCATTAATAAAGAAACGCATCAGAGCATTACCTACTGCTGATATTAATCAAGCAGTGATGGTAAGGGGTCATTTACTGAGTATTTATTCTGCTGAAACAGCCAAGCGCACTCTTAAACAAATTAATGCTTGTTGTAATTGGGCTGTCCTATCTAAGTTAATAGAAAGTAATCCCTTCAAAGATTTAGCTAAAAGTATTAAGACCAAAAGAAAAGATAGATAGCACTATATTCACTTTTAACAGAGAGGAAATAAATACTATTATTGCTGCTTTTATTATATTAATACTCAACACTATTTTTTAATGTGGCGGATTACTTCAGCGACAGACCAAGCTTGAGCGATCGCTCCTCTGGGTGTATGAGGTGCATCGCCATCAAATATCTCCGAAATAGAACCAAGACAACCGCCAGATAAGAAATGATCTAACAGAGGTTGCCAATCAAAAGGCAGCGATTGTTGGGGATAAAAACGTTGCCAAGCCCGAATATATGGCCCAATTAGCCAAGCCCAAACAGTGCCTTGGTGATAAGCGCGATCGCGTTGCTCTTGATTACCCTCATATCTCCCTTTGTATTCAGGATCTCCTGGATCGAGACTGCGAAGACCATAGGGGGTGAGTAAGCTGACAGTTGCCAAATCTAATACTTGACACCCTTGCTGCGCTGAAAATCCACAATGGTGCAGTGACAGCGCCAAAATAGCATTGGGACGAATTTGAAAATTTCGGCGATCGTCTGGTTCAATAGTATCGTACAAATAACCCAACTGAGGATTCCAGAACTTTTGCAGCGAGGTTTTAACCTTTTGTGCTTGCAGACCATAACGTTGTGCTTGCTTAGTGAGACGTACTGGATCGCCAAGCTTCAACTCGCTTAAGCGTTCTGCCCACAGACTTAGCCAACATAAAGCTGAATACCACAGCGCATTGATTTCTACTGGCTTACCGTAACGGGGAGTAACGGGGTGTGCCCCAATTACCACATCCATCCAGGTGAGAGCTATACCACGAGCATCCCAACTAATTAGCCCATCAATAGCATCAACCTGGATATTGTAGTGTGTACCACCAAAAAAGGCTTTGTGGATTTGTAAGACTATGGGGAATTGCTCTGCCAAAAACTCCCAGTCTTCGGTAGCTTCTAAATAAAGTCCTAAAGTTTCAATCCACCACAGCGCCGCATCAATACTGTTATAAAATGGTTCGCCATCAGCATCAGGAAAGGCATTAGGCATCAAACCGTGGCAACAGTAATGTCCAAAAGTCTGTAATACTGCTTTTGCCAGGTCAAATCGCTGTGGAACTAGTGCCAACCCAGGTAAAGCGATTAATATGTCACGTCCTCGCTCGTTAAACCAGTGATAACCAGCAATGATTGTGGGGGCTGCAATTGAGGCTCGATAGACGATAAACCGATCGCTTGCTTTAAGAAGTTGTTGCCAGATTGGGGATTGGGCATGGGGCATTGGGCATGGGACATTGGGCATGGGCAAGAGGACTTGGTGACAATGAGAATTGGGGACAAGGGGAAAGACTTGTTTCAAGTTCTCACCTCTTGTCTCCCCTGCCTCCCCTGCTCCCTGCTCCCCTCTGCCTCCTTGACTCCATCCAAAAATCTGCGAGAGTCGTTTTTGCTCTAACTCCACGGCTTCTGAAAAGGTGTCGGAGGTGAGAACACCTGCCATTGAGTCAGGAAACCCTACTCGTGCTTCTAAAGTAACCACATCTCCTGGTTGCAGTGTGACTATCAAGTAACCAGGACTGTAGAGGTCTTCCTTGTCACCTAATCCCCGTTTTGTCTCTTCAGACAATCCATAATTCCAATACCAAACTGCATCTGGTTGATATTTTCCTTGTGTCCAACGCAAATGCCAAGGTATACCGAAATTACCCGATTTTTTTGCTTGCAAACAGATTTGCTGTTGCCCAAGCAATTCTGAAAACTGTAATCCTGAACTAGCAGTTTGCTGGTTGTGAAAATCACGTTCTGCGATCAGCAGTCGCAGCCGTAAAATTGCTGTATCACTTCCGTCATAGCGATATTGGATCAAAATTCGATCGCAAAATTGGGATTCGGCAGAAGAGGCAGAGGGACAGGGGAAAGGGTGCAAAGGAGAGGAATTTTCCCCCTGCCCCCTGCTCCCTGCTCCCTGCTCCCTGCTCCCCACTCCATAAGGCATCACCAATTGTCTGGTTAATTGCCAGTTATCTCTACCCCAAATCCATTTCGGAACTGGGTTAATATCAAAACAGCGCAACAGTTCGTAGCCTGTCAGTTCAATCTCACCGTTACCCCAAACATTTGTCCCTAGTGCTACAACGTTCCCCGATACTTCTAAACTAGCGTCTAGGTGGGAAAACAGCAGAGTCCGTCCAGAAGGTGGGTTTGTAGCCGTAAATAGCCAACCGTGATAAGTGCGTGTGCGAACATCAGAAATCGTTCCACTGGCAAAACTTCCTAAGCCATTGGTAAGCAACCATTCTCTTGTATCTAAATCAGGCATTGGTTACTCAAAATCGTTATGAGTATGATATAGTCGTAACAGATCGTAATTAAACTGTGAAAGCGTGGATGGGCGAGTTTGACTTGACCCGAATTCCAACGCTAATAAACCGATAAAGGAGAATTAGGTTAATGTCCCTTACTTACGGAACCGAAGGAAGCCTCCGCGTTGGCCAACAAGCTCCCGATTTCTCAGCAACGGCTGTGGTAGATCAGGAATTTAAGACAATCAAACTTTCCGATTATCGCGGTAAGTATGTCGTCCTATTTTTCTACCCACTAGACTTTACCTTTGTTTGTCCTACTGAAATCACAGCATTTAGCGATCGCTACGAAGAATTTAAGAAAATCAACACTGAAGTCCTTGGGGCTTCCGTTGACAGTGAATTCTCCCACCTCGCTTGGATTCAAACAGATCGGAAGTCTGGTGGTGTTGGCGACTTAAATTATCCTCTAGTCTCAGACATCAAGAAAGAGATTAGCGCCGCTTACAACGTTCTTGATCCAGCAGCTGGCATTGCCTTGCGTGGTCTGTTCATCATCGATAAAGATGGTATTATACAGCACGCTACCATTAACAACCTAGCTTTTGGTCGCAGCGTTGATGAAACCCTGCGGACATTACAAGCAATTCAGTATGTTCAGTCTCACCCCGATGAAGTTTGCCCAGCTGGTTGGCAACCTGGTGATAAGACAATGAATCCCGATCCAGTGAAGTCTAAAGTTTACTTCTCTGCTGTCTAAATTTCGTTAGCAAACTCTAATCGAAGTTGTTGGAGTTGAGAGCAAAATCAATGAAAACCACAGATAAATAGAGATACACATGAAACCGTGTCAACCTCTGTATCTATCTGTGGTTTTTCCATAAAATAGTATTTAAATCATCAGGGTTAATAAATATGCTTACTTCAACTGATTTTAGGGGCTTATTAAATGAGCGCTTCTTCCGCAATTTTTTACCAGTTCCAGCTATAAATAAACTTAGGTTAGGAGTAGGAACGCCTGATTTTCAACTTCCAGATATTACCAACGGAACCTTAGTAAAATTATCTGATTATAAAGGCAAGCAACCAGTGTTACTCGCCTTTACTCGCATTTTTACAGAAAAACAATATTGTCCATTTTGTTTTCCTCATATCAAAGCCTTGAATGAGAACTATGAGCAATTTAAAAATCGCGGTATAGAAGTTTTAATGATTACTAGCACCGATGAACGGCAGAGTCAAATTGTTGTCAAAGATTTAAGCTTAAAAATGCCCTTATTGAGCGATCCTAGTTGTCGAGTTTTTCGTACCTATCAAGTAGGACAAGCACTAGGAGCGCCTTTACCAGCCCAGTTTGTATTAGATAAAGAAGGAAAACTTAGCTACTGGCATTTATTTTCTTTTCTGGATCGCAATGCTAGTATTGAGACTTTATTAGAACAATTTAATTGAGTATAAGGTGTAAAATTAGCAATGCCTACCCTACTGATAAAACTGTGAGGTTTTATGGTGTTGACCCTTTATCACTCACCGATTTCTCCTAATTCCCGCCGTGTTTGGATTACTCTGCTGGAAAAAGGACTTGAGTTTGAATTAGTAGATATCAAGCTGGATGGGGAACAGTTTATACCAGAGTTTTTGGCAATTAACCCCTTTCATCACATACCAGCTTTGGTGGACGACGGCTTTAATGTAGTGGAATCTTTAGCTATTCTGGACTATTTAGAGGCAAAATATCCTACGCCTGCGATGTTACCTAAAGATGCCAAGGATTTAGCGATCGCTCGTATGGTACAACTGGTAACTGTAAATGAGCTTTTGCCAGCAGCCACGACATTTTTACCTCAGATATTAGGTTTGCCTGGAGCAGATCCAGAAAAAATCGAGAAGGCACAGCGTAGAATTGCCAGAGTGCTGAAGTTTTTTGAAAATTTATTAGATGATCGCCCTTACTTTGCTAGTCACAACCTCACTCTCGCGGAAGTTGTGGCTGGGACTGTAGTAGATGTGCTGCCAAGTGTTGGCATTTCCTTAAGTGAATATCCAAAATTAAATGCTTGGCACGATCGCTTAATAGTACGTCCATCGTGGCAAGCTACCGAAGCTACACCAGAGGCAATGGAGGCGTTTAAGTCTGTCATTGTAGCGAGAAATACGCGACATCAGACCTAATCAATGTAGAAACGGTAAATTTTACCGTTTCTACAATCCGAAATCACAGCTTGACTTGTTGCAAATGACTGCGGGGATTATAAGTACGTATAGCTCGGATTTTTTCATAATATTCCCGCTCTTGTTGGCTGAGGTCTTTTGGTGGTGCGATCGCCACTTTCACCAACTGATCGCCACGTCCACCCTTGGCGAGAGGCCAACCTTTGCCACGTAAACGCAGCGATTGACCAGAACGCACTCCAGCCGGTAGCTTGACATTAACTGAACCATCGGGAGTGGGTACATCAATAGACGCTCCCAGAGTAGCTTCATCTGGTGTGATTGCCACTTCGCACACTAAGTTATCCCCTTCCATTTGGAAAAACGAGTGCGGCTGAAGTTCGACTTTTAAATATAAATCGCCTCGTTGTTGAGTCATCGGGTTGATTTGACCTTTGCCCCGTACACGCAGACGAGTACCAGGTTTAGCCCCAGATGGAATACGAACATCAATTGTTTCGTTACCTAAACTGAAGCGCTTTTGTACGCCGTTAAATGCTTCAGCAAATGTTAAGGTAATTACAGCTTCACTATCTTGGGAAGTACCCGCACCTGCATCACCAAACCCATAATCATTAAAACCGCCAAAACCACTTGTAGCACCTGTAGGAGGGCGGTAAGAAGAGTAACTTTGTGAGTAACTTTGTCGCCCACCCCCACCGCGAGGGGCAGCACCACCAAAGCGTCCTAGCAACTCATTAATGAACTCATCAAAATTGCCGTATTGACTGAAGTCAAAGCCACCCATATCAGCACCAACACCGCCGCCTGGGAAACCTTCACCAGCTTGCTTCCAATATTGACCGAATTGGTCGTATTTCTTGCGTTTATCTACATCTGACACAACTTCGTAGGCTTCGCTAACTTCTTTAAAGCGTGCCTCTGCCTGCTTGTTATTCGGGTTGACATCGGGGTGATATTTGCGGGCTAGTTTACGAAAGGCTTGTTTAATCTCGTCCTGAGTGGCAGTCTTACTAACTCCCAAAATTGCGTAATAGTCTTTGAAGTCGGTTGCAGCCATCTACTAGTCTCCTATAGAAATTACTGTTATGTTTTTTTTTAAGATCGCAGATAGATATTTAATTGCTAGGTATAGTGCCAAGCAAAAGAATCTGATTTTAAATTAACAAAGAATATAGAAAATCAAGTGTGGTTCTCGCTCAACGTGCGAGCGCAATTTCCGTACTCCGATTTTTCTGATAAGCGGATCAGCTTATCTAGTCCCTCTTCCAGGCTTGGAGGGGCATCCCGGAGTTGACGGTGCATCCGCAAAATAATTTCTTCAGGGACTTGGCGTGATCGCCTTTTATTACGTGCTAAACACAACCAGACTGGTGTATCCACCCAAATTGCCGTAATTTGGGTAAAACCCAATTCACGGGCGAAAGCAATGACTTTACGGCGATTGCGGCGCTGGGCGTTGGTAGCATCGAAAAGGGCTGCATTTGCTGTAGAAATAGCTTGCTGAAACTGCCGCTCTACTTCTCGCCAAATCAGCAGCCACGGCCCCTGAAGGGTTTGGGAACCGAACAATTGCCCCCGGATGACATCAGTAGAAATCAGCGACATCTGGGGGCATTCTGCCAGTAATTGTTTTGCAAAAGTTGACTTACCGCTACCTGGAAGACCAATTAGCAAAAAGAATTTAGTCATTTGTCCGTTGTCCTTTGTCATTTGTCTTTTGTTACTTGTAACTATTAACCAATGACTAATGACTAATGACTAATGACTAATGACTAATGACTAAATGATTGTTCCATCAGGAATTACAGCATTTTTCAGCACAACGACGATCCCACTGCGAATGTAGAAACCTTGACTTTCGCGGTCAGCTTCTTGCACGTTATCTTTATTGATAATTTTGACATCGTGACCGATACTAGCGTTTTTATCGATGATGGCACCACGAATAATCGAGTCAGTACCGATACCTACAGGTATATCACCTTTTTCTACATTACATTGGCGTTCTACAGAAGCTTGGTAAAAATCTGCACCCATGAGTAGGGACTCTTCGATGACACAGCCAGATTCAATCCGCGATCGCACCCCTAAAACTGAATGTTGAATGCGGCAATTTTTCAAAATACAACCTTCGCCGATAATTGATTCTGTGATCTGGCAATCTAAAAGTTTACTTGGAGGTAAGTAGCGAGCGCGGGTATAAATTGGTGCGTGTTCATCGTAAAAACTAAAGGGTGGTAGAGGCTGCTGAGTTAGGGCTAAATTCGCATGATAAAATGCTTCAATCGTTCCAATATCTTCCCAGTAGTCATCAAAAAGGTAAGCTTGAACGTTGTAATCTTTAGAGGCATCAGGAATAATTTCTTTGCCGAAATCAGTCCTTTCTACACCTTCTCTCAACAACTTGAACAAAACATCTTTTTTAAAGACATAAATCCCCATTGAGGCGATGTAAGGCTGTTGCTTAGCTTGTTCTTTTGATAATCCCAGTACGCTTGTATCAACTTGCATTTGGTGTAACGCTTCACCTTTGGGTTTTTCGCTAAAATCGATAACTCTACCAGAATCATCGATTTTCATCAAACCAAAATCTGAGGCGCGGCGCTCATCAATGGGGATGACTGAGAGAGTAATATCAGCCCCCGTTTCCCTATGGCGCTGAATAAAGTGGCGATAATCCATGCGGTAGAGGTGATCGCCTGAGAGGATGAGATATTCTTCTACATCCCATTCTTCCATTAACCACAGGTACTGACGTACAGCATCGGCTGTACCTTGGAACCAGTTAGGGTTTTCTGGTGTTTGTTGTGCCGCTAGCACTTCTACAAACCCTTCATTGAAGCCGGTAAAATTGTAGGTACGGGCGATGTGACGATTCAGGGAAGCTGAGTTGAATTGTGTCAGGACGTAGATTTTGAATATTTCGGAATTTATGCAGTTACTAACAGGGATATCGATTAAGCGATACTTCCCCGCTACTGGTACTGCTGGTTTAGCGCGGAGTTTGGTTAGGGGGTAAAGCCGAGTACCCGCGCCACCACCAAGAATGATTGATAATACTTTCTTCACAAAATTTCTCCCGACTGCCTTTCAACTCTCATTCTCAGTTTAGGACTGTCTGCCACCACACGTAAGGGGGATCATCTGATTCTTAGGGATGAATTTTACAGAATGCTACTGATGATAGATAGTGGGGCTGATAAGGAGAAAAGCTAGAACATTTGTATTAATTGGTATGAAGAATGGGGTGCGATCGCGCTTACTACACTCATGCTGAGAGACATAACTGAATTTCAGGTTATGGCAAAAAACATAAGTTTAAAGAAATTAGAACTCTTGCATAAATGCTTAAATTGTCATATTGAGCGGAGCTAAACAGAGTAGTAAGATTCTTCAGTCCACTGCGTTCCGCTCAGAATGACATTTTTAATTTTTTGACTTTTGCAATAGGTCTATTTGCTAATAACCCATTTGCTAGTTCTGGTTACAGATTCAGGCGATCGCTTGAAGTCAGTTAAGCAATAAAATCCTCTCGAAAGAGAATTGTACGAGAAGAATCTAAATTAATGAAATAATTGCCTTTTATGCGATCGTCAAATATATGCATTCAGCATTAAATTAGACAGTTTGGTAGCTATTCATTCTTCGATGGGGGAGGAGGGTTATGGGTTTCAGCGGTGCCAAGATCACGGGTTTTAGGAGCGCCAAGGTCATGGTTTTCATGGTCAACAGGGTCGTCGTTGGGCTTGGGTGGATGTTCGTTAGGTTTGTTAGAAAAAGAGGTTATATGTTTGTTAGAGAGAAGACTTGTAGCTGGTGGGTTATTAGCTGGGCCAGGGTTACGGGTGTTTGGATCTTCCACTGGAACTTTTTTTGTGCCAGAGTTACGGGTGCGTGGATCTTCCTTGACATCATGGGTTTTAGAGTGGGTGGATTCTGAATGAGCTTCTAAATTTTTCATCTTTTTTATAGTGCCAATACTGTTATAGTCTTATACATTCTTACATATATAAATTCCTGAATATTATTTAGTTTAACTATTGTTGCCCTTTAGTATTTTGACAAATCTGACGAACATCGATATATTTATTGGTACTAGTATTATTATTTAAATAGTCTGATAGCAAATCACAAGCTTTTTTTAACAAACTAACATTACTTGCCTGTGAAGCATTTTCAGCCTGAGAATCTAAATTCCATACCCTAATAGTTTTGTCACGACTGGCAGTAACAAGCACTTTACCATCATGGCTAAAGCTCAAATCAATTATTTTGTCTTTATGTCGTCCTATAAAATATTGTTTAGTAAGTTTATTATCTTTCCATAGTTGGATGGTTCCATCAATACTGGTGGCTGCAATAGTTTCGTCGTTCGGACTAAATTTTACTTTGTAAGGAGTGTTGGCACTTCTTGTTATGGAGTTTGACCAGTTATCTTTGTCCTTTTCCTTTTGCCAAACTCTAATTGTATTATCATAACTAGCTGAAATAATAGTATTATCATCCCGACCAAAAGCTGCATAAATGACTGCGGCATTAAGTGCTGGGAAAGTAGTAATAACCTTGCCATCTTTTGTCAATATTTTAATATGCCCATCATCATTAGTAGTGACAATCATTTGACCATTATGACTAAATTCTGCACTCCAAACTGCATTAATTCGATTTTTTGGACTAAGGATGCGGGATGGTTTTAATAATTTTGACGAAATATTATCTATTCGCCATAATCTTACAGTTCCATCGTAACTAGTAGAAATAATAGTTTTATTGTCAGGGCTAAAATTTGCGAAAAGGATAATATTCTCATCTTCTGTAGCAGAATCAAGAAAAGTACCATCTTTTTTCCATAGTTTGACTGTTTTATCGTCACCACCAGAGACAATATATTCACCATTAGGGCTAAAATTCACACTTCGGACAGCACCATCATGTGTCATTGGGACACGGGTTTTAACTGGAGTACCGTCTAGTTTCCAAAGTCTCACAGTATTATCTTTACTTCCAGAAACAATAAGTGGATCTTTTGGACTTACACTTACACTGCTAACAGAATCTGTATGTCCCTCTAAGCGATTGTGTTCCTGTACGCCATCAATTACTGATTTAAATTTATTGATTGTATTAGTGTTTTCAACACTTATATTTTGTAACTGCTTGAGTGATCTCACGCTTTCTATCACTGCTTCAAGTTGAGAACCTGCATCTAAAAGTAGCTCAGGTGTTGAAGTTAAAGCAGTAGAAGTGATCGCATCCTTGACTGTATTCTCCGTTCTTAATCGCCATACAAAAAATCCCAATCCTAGAGATAAGACTATAAGTGTTGCAGAGGCGATCGCAAATCGAGTTCTTTGTGATTCAGCTTTGGCTTTGGCTTCTGCTTGCTGCTGGAGTTTTTTTGCTTGCTCTAATTCTGCTCGATTTTGGCGATCGCGTCTCTCCAAACTTTTATGCAAAAATTCTGATTCCAATGGCGTAAGTCTCGGCTGAGTCTTACTCACCCACTCAGAAATTACAGCCAAGTTTGCACCCGCCAACAGCGCATCATCCGATTTATTAAATCTTTGCACCCATTCCTGGCAATCTTCCTCTAAAGAACGACTGAGACGAATATTCTCCAGATTTTCAGCAATCCAAGTATTTAATAATTTCCACTCAGATAAAAGTGCTTCATGAGCAACTTCTACAGTATTTTGATCGGTAATAATTAAGCGTTGTTGCGAACCAGCCAATAATCCGACAACCCTTTGCAATTGTTGTGGAGAATCTGCAACTACTTCTAATCTTTCCCAGCTAGCACGCCGCCGCGTCACTTCTCCAGCTTCACCTAACTGTACTAATTCCATAAATAAGCAACGCGCAAAGGCTTGATCTACAGTTGTTAAACTTTGATACAAAATTGTCGCTCGTTTGTCTAAAGCTCCTTTAACTCCACCAATTTCCTCATAGCCTTCATGAGTTAAAAGTGGTTTTGGCGATTCAGGTTCTTCAATGCAAACTCGCCACAATTCCTTAAGCGCATATTGCAGTATGGGTAATACACCCGGACGGTTAACTACATCAGCGAAAATTTGTGAAACTAAACCATCCTCAAATGTTACACCATGCAATTTTGCTGGTTTTTCAATTGCTTCTTCTAACTCAGCAAAAGACATTATTGGCACGATGAATGATGTCGGAGGGAAACTATTAATGAGAGTAATAATTTCTACATAGTCAGCGCATTTATTTAAAAAATCACCGCGAATAGTCAAAATTATGCGTGTTTGTCTCTCAGCCGTCTTGACTTCTTCTACTATTAAGCGGATAAAAGCCTTGCGTTCCTCATCGTCTTGGCAAAGGGTAAATATTTCTTCAAATTGATCGATAAACAATAATTGGGGTTGATTTTGCTGCTGTTGTTGAGCTAAAATATCAACCAATTTACCTAAAGGGTGTTCTCCTGGGGTAAAAGATGCGATCGCCCATTGACTACTTCCAGGGAGGCGATCGCCTTTTAGTTGCGGTAACAAACCGGCTTTTACTAAGGAAGATTTACCACTACCCGAATAGCCAATTACAGCCAAAAATCGACTCTCTGCTAAACGCAAAATTAGTGTGCGAACGGCTTCATTTCGTCCACAAAAATATTGTGCTTGCTCTGATTCAAAAGCATAAAGTCCCCGGTATGGATTTTCTTGATTGAAAGTAACTTTTTCGGCTGTAGGAATATCTAATTGGGGATAAGTAACTAGAGTAATCGAACGTCCCCAACCCATACGAATCGGCTCCTGTACGGAACCTTTCAATTCGTTGCTGACAAAATCAAACAAGCGATCGCCACTAATTCGCCTACTGCTACCTACATTTTCAGCCGCCAATCCTTTAACAACTGCGCCTGTGAAAATGCTGTATTCTTCACTCTTAATTACTCCGGCGCGTTCAAAGCCACGACAAGCTGTAATTAAGTAATAATCCTTTTGTGAACTGAAGGCATTAAGAGTTCTTTCTATTAATTGTCTTTCTAAGAAATAGCCGCTATGACAGCAATCGAGTAGCATCACTAAACTACTCAATTGCGACTCTCGAATTAAATCATTGAGGCTATCCAGAGGAATACCATATTTTTGTTCAACATTTTCGTTTTCTTTAAATTCAATTTGACAATCGGAACTTGCTAAATATCCCTTTTGTTGTCCCAAATTGTCAGAAATGGTAAAACCATGTCCGCTAAAATAAATCAGCGCTTCATTATTAGCAGCTTGCTCTAGTAAAAATGTTCTCAAATCTTGCCCAAGTTGAGCGCCAGTAACTTTTTGCGCTGCCATTTCATAGCCGTTTTTATCTTTATTCCAGCGCTGTGGTAGTCTTTTCACAGACTGGAAATCACCATATTGCTCTAAGAGTTGCGCGATCGCTTCAGCATCATTTGTAGTCTTCGATAAACGCGGTAATGATGGGCTGATATACTCGGCGATGCCAATAACAAGCGCATATCGTGCCATTTAACACACCTTGGGTTGGTAAATGCGGGATAATCTTGACAGACACAATGATGGCTGTGTTGCTAACAACAACACCATCTGTTATTTTTCTGCAAGCAAGCTGAAATTTATTCAGATACGTTACAAAACTTTAATCGAGGTAGCTTATGTCAGAAGTGCAGCAAATATTTTTCCAAGCAGATGGAGAGATTGAGCAGATTGAGATTAACGTCACAGCCACCGAAATAACTTCGGAAATTGAGGAGGACGATGATGGCATAGAATACAAAGATTTGCGAACAGATGCGATCGCTCGGATGCAACAAGCTCGGCAAATGATTCGCTCTTATACTATCTATGCTCTTAGTGCTTTTAAAGACTTCAATACTGCTGAGATTGAGGAGGTGAAACTTACATTTGGCATTAAGTTGGGTGGAAAAGCTGGCATTCCTTACATTACCGAAGGTTCAGCCGAAAGTAATCTACAAATTGAGGTGAAGTGTAAGTTTGCAGAAAAACAACAACCCGATCCAGAGTAACTGCAAAAAATTATCTGCGTAGCTTAGAGGTAAGCTATACCCATTAAACACCCAACTTCTTTATATTTATTTTCCTATTAACCAAATGTAATTGCTGCGATCGCTTCAAATACTTTACCCAAGATTGCTCTGATAACTGAGAAATGGCACTTGGTGACAATGTTGCCGTAAAAATGTCTTTGCCACTGGTGACACCACTAACGCCTAAACTTTCTAAAACAGCAGTTGCAGCAGAGTCTAAAATTGGTTCAGTATGAATGAAAATCCCCAAATGTTCTTCTGAATTTTGAAGATCATTCAGTGCTGTAGCAAGAGCGGCATCTAGTTTTTGATAATTCATCAGCAACACCTTGGTAAAAAGGGTAGGCAAAAATTGTCTACCCTAAACTATCAAATTTATAGATTTTTATCGCCTATCTTTGTGCAGAAATAATATCTACCTTTCTCAGTCTAATTACAGATTTAAGGTGTTAATTACTCCATAGCCCCATTTCTCATCAAATGTGCCTGCGGGTTTTCCAGGAATAGCGCTATTTTTACGTAGCAAGTCTTTCACAGCAGCCGGATCGAGTTTCGGATCGCGCTGCAACAGTAGTGCCACTAACCCAGTGACGAAAGGTGCCGCCATACTTGTACCAGCCATAACCACAAACTTGGAATTAATCATCGATGAGCGGTCAAAACTGGCATCGGCGGAAAGGGTGGAAATAATCATTGCTCCTGGTGCTGCGATATCAGGCTTGTGTCCATCATTTCGCAGTGGGCCTTCACTACTAAATTCTGAAATAGTATGCAATTCTAGGCCCATTTCTCGCACTTGGTTATCAATATCTGTGTACTTGGTTTTAGTAGTATAGGCTGCAACTGTAATTGCACTGCTAGCTGCTCCTGGCGAACCAATTTTTAGCGTATCTTTCACACTTTTACCTGTGAAAAAGACTGATGAAGTGTCATCTAATGTCCACACATTTAAACATGTGTCAGTTGAAGAAGTGTTGCGGACTCGCAGTTGCCAAATACCTCCCATGACTTGCGAGGGGCCAATACCCCGGATTTGCACAAAGAAATTATGATCGCCATTAGCTTTATCTGGTGCTGGTGTCGCTAATTGTACCCGTGCATCTGGTAACTGGTAATCTTGTGCGGCATTGTCATCAGCAATTATTTTTTGGAAGGGAGTGACAAAACCGTTAGGACTCCGCACGGATACTTCCAATTCACTATCTTTGGAATACCAAGCGTTTAACCAAACTATGCCTATTTGATTCAAAGGAACATTAAAGCGCATACCACGAGTGCGTCCACTTGGTATTTTCGCTTGGCCATGAATGTTGTCGTTTCCTTCGTTACCCGCAGCACAGCAAACTATTCTTCCAGGGCCAGTTTCCGCATCAATGACTTTGGATAAGGAATCACTACCATCATGGGCATCAGCATGTCCGCCTAAGCTGAGATTTACCACCGCTGCGCGTCCTAATTCTCTAGCAATTCGGAAAATATAACGCACACCATCGGCAATATGGGCATCTTGTAAATCTGACCTGACGATAACTAATTCCGCTTCTGGTGCGACACCGCTATAGTTAGTATCAGCGCCGGCGGCAATGCCCGCAACATGAGTACCATGACCGCCAGTATCCTGAGAAATTGTCAGTTGCGCTCCCGTCAATTCAGCCCCATAGCCGCCCTCTGTGACTCCTGGTCCTGGCAGTGTTTGATCCCAAATATGTAAAATTCGCCCAGCAAAGGCGGGGTGTTTTGGATCGATGCCACTGTCTATAATGCCGATGATTACCCCTTTACCTGTCAGCCCGGTTTTGTTTTTAAACTCCGGCAATTTGACTGCTCCCATTGCACTGTCCATCCTCAAATGAAGTTTGCGTGATGGCTTGATGCGTTGGATAACATCTTGTTCTGATAAGGCATCTAAACTCTCTATGGGTAAGAAAGCCGTCCGCACACTCCCAGAGTTTTGATTGACTTCAATGTTATATTGTGATAAATAACTTAAGTCTGCATCAGGTTCGCAGTAGATAAAAACGACGCTCTTGGTAGGCTTGACTGGGCTTTTGTGGGCAATAATGCCAAGCGATCGCTTGTGTGTAACTAAAGCTTGATCTCCCTCATTTTGATAGTCCTGAAATGCCAAAAGTAATCCTGGAGAAAGTTTTTCGTGTCTCATTTTTACCTCAAATTCAATTTATTGCGTGCAAGCAAAGTAGTTTATCAGGATAAGCTGCTCTAGCATTAGTGCAGACTATCTAGGTTTTTCACCTTAATTATTTGATGCGATTATAGTTATCTATTTTTTTCATAGATAACATCAAATAAGCTTAGGATGTGGGAAGTTATTCCTAAGACAATTACTAATTCATAACTCATATTCCCGATCTGTAGTCATCAGACTTCTTTGAGCAGCCGCATCTTATAATTACCCAAAGCTGGGGTAAGAAGTAATTTGTATGAAGCTATTCAACTAATCCA
The DNA here is from genome assembly GCF_034530675.2 of Nostoc sp. DedVER02. NCBI lineage: Bacteria > Bacillati > Cyanobacteriota > Cyanophyceae > Nostocales > Nostocaceae > Nostoc > Nostoc sp. DedVER02. The sequence continues at coordinate 865,754 of NZ_JAVRCP020000001.1, read as the reverse complement.
TTGTCTGCTTAAATGATTACGGACAAAGTAAAGAAAATAAAATTAAGAATAATTAAGTAATAAATAACTACTGGTAAATAATAAATTCTCTATCATAAGTAGGAGCCATAAAGAAGCTAATATTTGCAACGATCGCTTCTGAACGTACCAAGAGTTATTCATGCAAATTCAAACACCAGACTGGGTAAAACACGCTGTTTTCTACCAAATCTTTCCAGATCGTTTTGCCAGAAGCAAACAGCCACGCAAACGGCTGTTGCACCAAGCCCGATGGGAAGATTGGGATGCTATGCCAACTCTCCAGGGTTATAAAGGCGGGGATTTATGGGGCATCATGGAGGGTTTAGATTACATCCAAGATTTGGGGATTAACGCGATTTATTTCACACCCATTTTTCAATCCGCCAGCAATCACCGCTATCATACCCACGATTATTACCAAGTTGACCCGATGTTAGGGGGCAACGAAGCTTTTAAAGAATTGCTTGATGCAGCCCATGAACGGAATATCAAAGTTGTTCTAGATGGCGTGTTTAACCATTCTAGTCGGGGCTTTTTCTTCTTCCACGACGTTTTAGAAAATGGCCCGCATTCGCCTTGGGTAAATTGGTTCAAAATTGAAGGCTGGCCGCTTTCAGCATACAATGGCGATTTCCCTGCAAACTATGTGGGTTGGGCGGGAAATCGTGCCTTGCCAGAATTTAACCACGATAACCCAGAAGTGCGGGAATACATTATGGAAATTGCCGAATATTGGATTAAATTCGGCATCGACGGTTGGCGATTAGATGTACCATTTGAAATCAAAACTCCTGGTTTTTGGCAAGAATTCCGTGATCGCGTCAAAGCCATCAATTCTGAAGCTTATATTGTGGGCGAAGTGTGGGGAGATTCCCGCGAGTGGTTGGATGGGACGCAATTTGACGGCGTAATGAATTATCTATTTACTGGGCCAACAATTGCATTTACAGCAGGCGATCGCGTAGTCTTAGAACAAGTCCAAAGCCGCGATTATCAACCCTACCCGCCCTTATTTGCTGCTGAGTACGCCACCAAAATCCAAGAGGTACTGCAACTTTATCCTTGGGAAATTCAGCTAACTCAACTCAATTTACTAGCAAGTCACGATACAGCCCGATTGATGACCATTGCAGGTGGTGATATAGCGAGTATAGAATTGTCAACTCTACTCCTCCTCACCTTCCCCGGTGCGCCTAGCATCTATTATGGTGATGAAGTTGGTTTACCTGGTGCAATAGATCCCGATTCACGGCGCGGTTTTCCTTTAGAGGCAAAGTGGGATCGAGAAATTTTTAATACTCACCGTCAATTAATTGCCCTACGCCACACTTACCCAGCATTGCGTACAGGCGATTATCAAGTCCTCCATGCTCAAGCACAACTTTATATTTTTGCGCGAACTTTAGGAACAGAGGAATTGATCATTGCCGTCAACGCTGGTACAAGTTCAGCAACAACGAATGCAGATGTGGTTGGTTTGCATAGTCAACCCAATAAGCTGTTATATGGTACTGCTGAAGTTGAGTGGAATAGTGAAGGGGAAACCCAGCAGTTGTCATTAACTCTTCCCGCACGCAGTGGCTGCATTTTAGCGGTAGGGAATAGGAATTAAAAAAGAGGCAGAGGTGCAGACGTGATAGATACAGCAGGCTGCAAGTAAGTGAGATATCAAAATGCAGGACTCAGGCATCATTTCTGCCCCCTGCCCCCTGCCCCCTGCTCTCTGCCTTTTAAATTAAGCCAGCAGGGACGAACACAATTTGTCTTCGAGTTCGATTTCGCGCTCTTGGGTGGCGAGAATAGCCTGGGTGAGGACGCACTGGGTGTCAAAACCAACTGTGTGTAACTGTAACCACTGTTGAGCTTCATTGCCTTCGCGGAGGATTTTGTGCAATGGAGAAAGGAAACAGCTAAAGCCTTGTTGTTTTGCGATCGCCCAAACATCTTGGTACATTTCTGAAATCCAATCTCTGGCTAGGATGGTTCTACCATCTTGCCAATGTCTCAAAGGAGCATCAAGACTAGTACACGCCGCCGCCGCTTCGTTTTCAGCAGTTAGGGTAATGAGTTCTTCCCCAGAAAAGGTACTTTGGGTTAATGGATCGATGGTGGGATTTTCGATTATTTGCAACAAACGCGCTTCTAATAAGGCAGTAATGGCTAGCAAGGCAATGGGATCTGTGACTAAATCGCAAATTCGCAATTCTAGCCGATTTAGATCGTAAGGACGGCGATCGCCATTTGGCCGCACTGATGTCCACAAATGCCGCACGTTTTGCATGGTTCCGGCAACAAGTTGGTCTTCCACCCACTGAATATGATCGGCGTGGCTGGCAAATAACGGCACGTGGCTAGGCGTTTGCGGAAATAAGCCCCAGCGAGTGGAGTGATAACCAGTAGTTTTGCTATCTAGGAATGGAGATGAGGCGCTGAGGGCAAGAAATAGAGGTGCTTCCATCCGAATTACTCGACATGCCCGCATCAATACTTCTGGATCGCTGATGCCTATATTGATGTGGACGCTGGCGGTGACTACTTTCGTCCCGTAGGTGTTCTCAATATAATCATGATAAGGATTTGCTGGATCGGAACGCCGAAAGCGATCGCTACCACCTAAAGATAAAGTACTCCCCGGTATCAAGGTGTAATCACCCAAGCGATTCAGGTAGTTTCGCAACACCCGCCGGGGATGCAGCAGGGCACACAATAAATTCTCATAATTATGGGATGGTTGAGTTATGTATTCGACGTTGCGGCTATCTGGCTCCCGCATAAACCCATCCAAAGCTGAAACAATTTTGTCGGAGAGACCGACGATTTCACCTTGAGGCGTGCCAGTATACATCTCAATCTCAAAGCCTTTTAATAAGACCACCTTGTTCTCCTTCGGCTCTCTCTGCTTATAAATTGTATCCAATTAGACGTATTTCTGGATCTATCTTGAAGCCAATCAAAGGTTAAGAATCATTTTATTGCCAATTCACCCGAAATCAGGATGACAGATTGCTTATCTCTTCTGCGGAAAATTATCAAACCTTTGAGGGTGCGTTCGACTCAAGAGAATACGCAAAATGAAGGTTAACAGCAGGAAAAGGTTACAAAAGCTGGTTTTGTTTTGGGCGAACGTTTAGAAGACCATTGAAAAGAAGCAATTAATCATGCAACAGAACAGTTGAGATTAACAGAAACTTGCGAAATTCATCTGAAAAAACCATTTAACTGTTTAATAACAGCTTTCTTAAAAGTCTCACTCATTATTTATGAAACATGCTTGAGATTCCTTGGATTGGCAAATGTAGCACTAAATACATTTTTAATGCTACATTTAGTTTTTAATACATATACAAGCCCAAAATACATGTATCTTTAGTTTGATAAAGTATCTATCTTAAAATGTAGATATTTAATGGAGACTTCCTAAAGAGACACCAATAGCAATGGATAGCCACACGATTTTTAGGCTATCGATATTGTTTGTCTAGCTAAGTGGATTTATACCGTAATCCCTAGATATTTAAAGGGCTTGCAGACGAAAAATTAATTCCCATTTTTTCCTCAATACGAGAACTGCTTCAGGTGGAAAGCCAAAGGATGAAATACTGGATCGGGAAATTAGCAATATTTATAATATTACTGTATAGTTTGTTTCTACCAATTGATTACGCAGGAGCAAATCAACTTTCAAATATTGATGTTAATGTTAATGTGCAGCAAGTAAATGTATTTCCGGTGGCAGGAAATTTAGTAAATACTAATAACGATCTTGCTAATAGTGCAAATAAAAATTTTTGCCGATTGAATGAGATTGTTAAAGAGATAGAAAAAATAGAGGGACTCTTCAGAGTTTATTGCACTAATGATTCGGGAAAAATTTACTTAGAAATTAAGCCAGAGCAGCTAAATAAAGACTATCTAGCTATAGTGACATTAGAATCGGGTATTGGGGAAAGTGGCATTTATAGTGGATTACCTCTTTCTGATTTTATCTTTTACTTCCAACGAGTAAATAATAGATTAAACTTTGTTATACGTAATGTAAAATTCCGTACAGAAAGTAAACCGGAACAGCGATCGCTTGCTCGTTCATTTAGCGACTCTGTTCTTTATTCTCTCGAAATGGTCAATATCGATCCAGAGAATGGAAACATTCTGATCGCCCTCAACGAACTACTAATGCAGGATTTTCCTGGATTAACTACTATATTGAAATATTCTTTGCAGGCTGATTACCGCTTAGATACACGTAAGTCATATTTTGGTGATGTTAACAGCTTCCCAGAAAATATAGAAATTGATTCTATTTACGGTTTTTCAGCATTAGAAGGAGCAAATTTAGTCACCGTACCCGATAGTAGGGCACTTAGTCTAAAGGTACACTACAGTTTTTCTCAGCTTAGAGAAAACAATGGTTATATTCCCCGGCTTGCCGATGACAGAGTGGGATATTTTATCACTGCTTTTCAAGATTTATCTAATAATAATCCTCACGAATCATTTGTCCGTTACATCAATCGTTGGCATCTAGAACCATCCGATCCTAATGCAGCTTTATCTCCACCCAAAAAGCCCATTGTGTATTGGATTGAAAATGCTGTACCACTAGAGTACCGGGATGCAATTCGTGAAGGCGTTTTGATGTGGAATAAAGCATTTGAAAAAGCCGGATTTCAAAATGCTATTGAAGTGCAGCAAATGCCAGATGATGCTGATTGGCAACCCGCAGATGTACATTACAATACTATTCGCTGGTTCAATTCTTTGGATGCAGGTTTTGCCAGAGGCCCGATGCGCGTCAACCCATTCACAGGCGAAATATTGGATGCAGACATTATTGTAGATGCCAATATGGTGCGTTCAATTCAGCAAGAGTATCACGCATTGATGGAAGCAAATTCATCTTTAGGGGGCAAAAAACCATGTCAAGCCCTTTGGGGAAGTCAAAAACCAGGAGCTAATAATTATCTGCCCTCAGACTCAGAGTTCTGCTATGGTATGGAGTCTTCAAATCAAGCTGCGATGGGGGCGCTGGCGTTGTCAATTTTGCCAAATACTACACCTAGTAGTGAAACGATGAAAGAGTACGTGCATCAATATTTGCGTTCTCTCATCGCTCATGAAGTTGGACACACTTTCGGTTTGCGCCACAACTTTCATGGCAGTACTATGTTAGCGCCTGAAGAATTAAATAATACTGAAATTACTCACACCAAAGGTTTAGTTGGTTCGGTGATGGACTATTTGCCTGTAAATATAGCACCACAGGGAGTACAGCAAGGTGATTATTTTCCAGGAATTGTTGGGCCTTATGACGAATGGGCAATTGAATATGGTTATAAAATAAGTCCATCAGCAGCAATTGAAGGAATCATTCCAGAATCTGAAAAAAGCTTTTTAGAGCAGATTGCACTAGCATCACCTCAACCAGAATTATCTTATGCAACTGATGAGGATATCTGGGATATTAATCCTTTAGCAAATATCTGGGATATGAGTAGTGATGTGCTACTTTATTCGCAGTGGCAAATGGATAATGCCCGCGTTATGTGGCAACGTCTTGATAAGGGTTATCTATCGAAAGGAGAAAGCTATAGTAACCTGCGCGTCTCATTCAATAGAGTGTTTAAATATTATTTTCGGAACGCCACTTTGCTTTCTAAATACATTGGTGGACAATCGTTTCTGCGTCTCCACTCTAGTGATAACGCTTCTTGGACATTTGTACCAGTTTCACTTTTAAAACAACGTCAGGCATTGACAAATCTGCAAAAATATGTATTTGCTGAGGATGCTTTTAGTTTTTCCCCACAATTGCTGAATCAATTAGCGCCATCACGCTGGGAACATTGGGGTAGTTCTATACCTAACAACCGTCTCGATTATCCAATTCACGCAAATATTTTGAACCTTCAAAGTGCAGTGCTGCGATCGCTATTACACACCGAACGCCTGAATCGTTTACAAGACATAGAATTAAAAACTCTCCCTGGGGAAGCACTTTCTATCCCAGAACTGTTTGAAACCCTGCAAACAGGCATCTGGACAGAAGTTTTAACCCCAGGAGAACCAAAGCCAATTTCTAGTATCCGCCGTTCACTGCAACGGGAATATTTGAATATTTTGCTAGAGATGGTGTTGGGTAATACTGATACACCTGAAGATGGGCGGACATTGGCTTGGTATGAATTGCGTCAACTGCAAAAAGCCATTGATGTTAGAGTCAAACAACTTAGTGAAAGCCTTGATATTTACACCCTAGCCCACTTAGAAGCTTCTGGCGATCGCATTAATAAAGCATTAAACGCGCAGTTACTTTCTAAGTAAATATTGGGAATTGAGAATTGGGAATTGGGCATTGGGCATTGGGAATTGAGTATAGTTATTCTCCTTGTCCCCCCCCCCCCCCCCCCCCCCCCCCCCCCCCCCCCCCCCCCCCCCCCCCCCCCCCCCCCCCCCCCCCCCCCCCCCCTCCCCCCCCCCCCCCCCCCCTTTTTTTTTTTTCATGTGGTAAAGAAAGGAGGAAAAAAAAAGAAAACGGGAAAAAAAAAAGT